>DUGQ01000163.1:1008-3223 GCA_013331315.1 Thermoplasmata archaeon | reverse complement strand
CGAGGGACCTCCACGACACCTTCTACCTGTCGAACCCCGAGAGGGTCGACCTGTCAGCCGACGCGGACATCATCGATGTCATAAGGCAAGTGCACGAGAACGGCTGGAAGACTGGCTCCAGAGGATGGGGATACAAGTGGAGCCTCGAGGAGGCGCAGAAGACCCTTCTCAGGACCCACACCACGGTCAACACGATCCGGAAGATCGCGGAGGACCCCCAGCTGCCGTTCAAGGTCTTCTCCATCGGGCGGGTGTTCAGGAACGAGGCGATGGATTCCACTCACCTTCCGGAGTTCGTGCAGATAGAGGGCATCGTCTGCGAGGAGGGAGCCAACTTCGACATGCTATGCACCACCCTGAAGGAGTTCTACATACGCATGGGCATCCCGAAGATCAGGATCAGGCCGGCGTACTACCCCTACACGGAACCTTCCCTCGATGTCGAGATCTTCTTCAACGGACAGTGGATGGAACTCGGAGGCTCCGGAATATTCAGGCCCGAGGTTACCGAGCCACTGGGTGTCCACGAGCTCGTCCTCGCCTGGGGATTCGGCCTCGAGAGGCTCGCGATGCCCGTCTGGGGATTGAACGACATAAGGGACATCTACATATCGGACATCGACTGGCTCAAGAAAATGCCCCAGGTGTGAACAGGCGTGGCTGGACCTATCGGACCGAGGGCGAGGAGAACGAGCCTTCCGGAGCAGGGTGGTCCAGCGACATCGCGACGGACCTTCTGACCGCACCATTGAGGAGCTGGGCGGTTGCCTCCATGCCATTCTGCCCCACCTGCCCCTTGCGGCACATGGATTTCAGCCCCGAGAGGTCAGGAGGGAGTTCGGCTCCCTCAAGCGACCTCACGCTCTCGGCGAAGCATTCCTCAGAAGCGTGCTGATCGCCTATGGACAGCTCCGCCACGGCCAGGTTCGCATACGCGGCAGACTGGCCCAGCATATCCTGCAGTTCGGTGAATATCTCGAGCGCTTCAAAGCAGTGTTCCTTGCCCTCTTCGCATCTCCCGCACATCGTCAAGGCCTCGGCAAGCGAGTTGTGGGCGTGCGCCTTCACGCGTAGGTGGCCGGTATCCGCGGACAGGCGGACGGCGTTGCGCAGATGTGCTATCGCGTCTTTAGGGCGTCGCAGCTGCAGATAGGCGACTCCGATGCTCAGGTACGCCCCCGCAAGATCCGCCGGGCTGAGGCCGGCCGCGCACTTCGAGAGGTGCTCCACCGCCTCACGATATAGACCTTGCGCCATCAGCACGCCCCCGAGGGCGAGCTGCGCGCTGCGAACGCCCTCCTGGCTCATGGCCAACAGCGCGTCCTGCGCGCTTCTGTCGAACAACTTCGTTGCATCCTGTAGGTTACCTCGGCGCCACTCGATCTCACCTAGCCCGAACAGCGCCTTCGCTCTCACCGAATCGCTTGGTGCAATCGAAACAGCCTCCTCGAAGAGGCTGCGAGCCTCCTCTAGCCGGCCTCGTCCGCTTCTCATGATTCCCATCTCAGTCAGCGCTTCCGACCTGACAGCGGGATCATCATCCTCTGAGAGCCCCTCAAGGAGATCCCAGGCGGTATGGCTCTCGTCCAGCGCGTCTGCGAGCCGCGCACGCGCGAGTGTGACGCCTGGTCGGTACTTGGCCTTCGAAGGCTCGAATCCGCTTAGGGCCTGCCACAGACGGTTCGCGTCGCCGTGCACGATGATTTCCTCGTGCAGGCGAGCGATCATCATCTCGGCCTCAAGCACTCGGTTGGCTCTGAGCAAGTGTACGAGGCGTTCGAGCGGCTCGTCCGCCCTCAGATAATGATCCGCAGCCATGCTGTGCCACTTCGAGCGGTCCTCCGCGGTCATGTGGTTGTAGACGAAGTCACGAAGCGAGGCGTGTATCTCGAACCTGTCAGGCGCCGTCTCTCTGAGCATCGACGCCTTCCTCGCCCCACGGAGCCCGCGGGGGATGGCCTCAGCAGGAAACGGCTTCTGGAAGACGGATGCGAGCTGGAGCAGCGACCTCTGCTCCTCCGAGAGGTCGTCATAGAACTTCTCCTCGAGGAAGCGAGATAACTGGGACTCAGCCTCAGTCTTCGTCGACCCAGTGACCATCTCAAGCGACAACGGGTGGCCGTTCACCATTGACACGAGGTCCTCGCCGACGTCTTCGTCGATGCCTCTCGCCTTCAGCAGGTCGAGGGCGGAGGCGGCGTCCAGTCCGCCCAGC
>DUGQ01000163.1:0-949 GCA_013331315.1 Thermoplasmata archaeon | reverse complement strand
AAAGCGAAGATGTAGCCGTTCTCGGAGAGCATCTCCCTCAGAAGGAAGCTGATCTCGCCCAGAGAGAAGCTGCCTGACGCAAGATACGCCTCCAGCCTCCTGTTCCCGTTCTCCGCAAAGAATCCACCGAGCGATTCCGCGATGTTGCGCGGAGCATCCCATGGCTTGACCGAATGCCAGTATATCCTCTGGTCTGTCACTTCAGAGAGGAGCTTGACGGCGAGTGTGGTTTTGCCTATGCCGGGGATGCCCTTCAACACCGCCAGTTTGCGGGTCGGATCAGAAAGGGCTTCTCTCAGTTGCACGAGTTCTCTCTCGCGGCCGAAGAAGTACCTGATCGAAGGCATCGGGGAGGACCTGCAGCTCCTCCTTCTCTCGCCTGATGGCGCTGCGTCGGCAGGGACGCTTGCCGCGTCGACCATCGCATCGATGCCGTTGTCCGACACGTACTGGCTTATGGCCGATGCCCGCGTCTTGCCATCATGGGTCAGCAGATAGACCTTGCGTCGGGNNAGTATGCGCTCGGAGACCGTTAGTGAACCACCCATGGCGGGCAATCAAACTGGGATTTCCGTATTTATAGTCCACTGTCACATGCAACGGTCAGTGTCCTGTGTCGACTATCTGATCACGTCTCGCGCGCAGGCCTCTCCCTTATGTAGACCTGCACTAGCGTAATCGCCGCGAGGCCGAGCATGGAAGACACTGCAAAAGGAACGAGCGTGCCGTCCAGTCCAGCAGGCAGGCCTAGATCCGCAGCGAAGTAGTGGTCGAGCAAGATGCCGCCAATGGGGGCTCCGATGACGGCTCCCATGGCCGACATCGACTCCAGTACGCCTATGAGCCGTCCCCTGACGTTCTCTGGGACGATGTCCGCCTGCAACGCCCTTAGCGCAGGGCTTGCCACCTGGAACGCCATGCTGCGGGCGCCCAGCAACAGGACGACTAT
>DUGQ01000037.1 GCA_013331315.1 Thermoplasmata archaeon | reverse complement strand
CCTCGGATGGGAGCCTTGGCTCGCCGACCTGCTCGTCTCGTCAGGGAACGAGGACGTGTTCTCAATCGCTTGCATGGGTCTGGGAGAGTGGAACATTCCGAGCGGAGCGGCGGCACACCTGGAGGTCATCGCCGATGGACTTTCCGAATACGCTCCTGGATGGGCCACCATATTCGAGGGGAACGCCAACAACTACTCAGCGGAGATATCCGCCGCCTACGAATCCGCTAGGCTCCAGGTGCAAGAGCTGGGCCTGAACGGCACAAAAGTGGTCGCAATCGAATGGTATCCCGTGTTCCTGACAGGTTTGGGGTTCGAAGTCGTCGCGTCGTACGGTGCCCCCGAGACCCTTTCGACGGAGGACGTCATGGAGATATCTGAGAAGTGCGACGACCCAGACGTGGCCATGGTCATCGACAACCTTCAGTCGACAGTCGACTTCGGAGCTAACCTCGCTGCCGAGTTCGGAAAGGAGCACGTAGTGCTCAGCAACTTCCCGGGGGCGATTCCTGGCAAGTACACGTATCTAGACAACATGGCCTACAATGTCGAGGAGCTGATCAACGCCGCGACCTCGTACGAGGAGACTCAAGGCGAGATATCGGAGCTGGAGTCCGAGGTGTCCTCCCTAGAGTTCCAGAGGCTGGTCCTCGTCTCGACCCTAGTGGCTATGTCCGTGCTCCTGGTGCTGTCGCTTGTGATTGGCAGGAGGCGCACTGCTTGAGCGACGAGGAGATTCTTGGCAGAATATCCGAGTTTCACGGCCACCTCGGGCCGTTCGTCGTCGTTGGATACCGCATGGGCGAGGTGGCGAACCGCTTGCTCGGCGCCGACGCGTTCGCGAAGACGGCGATCGCGCTCACCGGCGGAAAGCCGCCCCGCTCCTGCATGATCGACGGGATACAGCTGTCGTCCGGCTGCACAATCGGGAAGGGCACGATCGGTGTCATAGACCAGGGCGAGGTCGCCTCCATCTTCCTCTCCAAGAAGGGCGGCCGCCAGGTGAGGATATCCCTGAGGGCGGACAGACTCGAGGAGATAACCTCAACACCTCACGAATCCATGGAGGGGCTCGCTCGGAAGCTCTTCTCGCTGAAAGACGATGAGCTATTCGAGGTAGAGAACGAGGATTGAGCGATGGTCACAGGGACCGAGGTCATCCGTCTCGAGGGCCTCTCTACAGCGTACGAGGGGGAGAGGATACCCGCGATCACTGACGTGGACCTGTCAGTTGCAGTGGGGGACTTCGTGTGCGTCGTCGGACCAAACGGTTCAGGAAAGACGACTCTGTTGGAGACGATCAATNNAAGTACACCTCTGGCAAGGGCGCCGTCTTCGGTCTCGAGATACTCGCCAACGGCAGCTCGATAAGGCGCCGGACAGGATATGTCATTCAGAACTTCGAGATAGACCCCTTGTCCCCGTTCCTCTGCAAGAACGTTGTCATGTCCGGACGCGCGGGCAGGATAGGGCTCCTTCGTTTTCCCAGCGAGCGAGACTGGGAAGTGGTGAAGAACTCAATGGATACGGTGGGTATGGGCTCGTACTGGGACAGACCCGTGGGCAAGCTCTCCGGGGGCGAGTTTCAGAAGATACTTCTCGCTAGAGCACTCGCCCAGGAGCCGGAGCTGTTCCTCCTTGACGAGCCATTGGCCAATCTGGACGTAAGGTCCAGGGCCGACATAGACAGACTACTTTCGGAGGTCCACGCGGCAGGCTCGACCATGATCATGGTCAGCCACGAGGTGAACTCCATCCCCAGGTCGTGCTCTCACATCGTCGTCATGGACCGCGGGAAGATCATCAGAGCCGGTGTGAGGGACAAGGTGGTCGACAGCGGGATCATCGACGAGATACTCAGTATGCGGAGGGTCGCCCTGTGATCTCCCTGCCGTTGACACTTCTGATCACCGCCACGCTAGGTTCGGTTCTCGCGGGGCTTTCGTGCTCGATCGCCGGCGTATTCGTGGTCCGTCTGAACATGGCGTCCATAGGCTTCTGCATGTCCCACGCCGCTTTCGCCGGCGCCGCCTTCGGCGTGCTCGTCGATGTCGATCCTCTGATCACGGCGATGCTGTTCGCGTGCGTGGCCGCGGTCTTCCTGGCGCCAGTGGCGAACCGCGCGAGGTTGAACACCGACGTCGTCATAGGCATCATATTCTCCCTCATGATCGCCCTCGCGTTCATCTTCCTCAACCTTTCACCGGGGGAAGCCGCCTCAGGCACGGCCCTGAGGATCCTGTGGGGTAGCATCTTCGCGGTCTCGGAGTACGATGTGCTCTACCTCGCCCTCCTGTGCGCCGCGATCATCACGTTCGTTGTGCTATTCTACAAGGAGATTCTCGCGCTGCTCTTCAACCGGAAGTTGGCGGAGGCGGCGGGCATAAACACATACGTCTTCATGCTCGTCATAGTCTTCATCACGGGCCTGGCGGTCTCGTTCTCCCTGAAACTGGTCGGTGGCCTGCTGGTATACGCTCTCATAATCAACCCGACCTCCACAGCGTACCAGTTCTTCTGGGATTTCCGCAAGATCATGATATACTCCCCGGTGATAGGCGTCCTGAGTTGCATCGCAGGGTTCGTCTTCTCGCTTGAGACCGATTTCCCGATAGGGGCATCGATTGTCATCGTGTCCGCCCTCGCGCTAGCCGTGTCCATAGCAGTCTCGCCGAAGAGGCGGCTCAGGAACACTTCCCCAGGGACCGCATGAGGTGAAGCGTGGACGATTCCGTTGCGACCTGACAATTCATCGCTTCTCTTCGCGCCTTTCTTCCATCCTCTCCATGACGGCCTTGATGATGATTGGCCAGGCTATCGTCGCGTCGGCTAGGACCTCGACGTACATCCCGCCTTCGGACCTGGGTTTGATCTTCCCCCATGAGACCCCTTCCGAGTAGGTGCAGCCGGACAGCCCGCCCCAGTGGACAGGCTCAGGGCATATGCGGACCGCGTAATCGAACCTCTTGAAGCCGCCTCCGACGCCGATGCGCTTCTGGATTATGTCGAGGTACGGGCCGACCTGCTGCGCCCAGTTCCTCGGGACCCCGCCACCTATCGTGAGTATGCCGAGCCTCTTAGAGGCGAGGACTCTCTCGGTGTAGTCCTCCAGATCGGCGAAAGCATCGTACTCCGCGTGCTGCTCGCCCTCCATCTTCCTTCGTCTCAGATACGTCCCGAAGTCCAGGCCTAGCTCGGAGTCAGTGAACGCAGGTACGTAGACCGGCACCTTCTTCCTGTACGCGGACTTGAGTACGCCGCGCTGTTCCTCCTCCGTGGTCCTGTCAAGGTACTCCCCGATTAGCCAATTGAGTTCGAAGCTGCCCAGGGACGGCGTCCCTTCGACACCATCCATGACTTTCCTGAAGATCAACTCCATGTCGTCGAGGTTGCTCTCAAGCTCTATCGTGTCGAATATCCGGTTGTAGCCCTTCTTGTAGAGCTGGAGGTCGTTCATCGACTCCTTGTGCTTGAAGTGCGTCCTCCCCGTCGACTCTACCATGCCGTGTGCCATGATAGCCCCAGTGGACACGATCACGTCGGCCATCCCGAGGTCTATCATGTCGCATATCACGAGTCCCATCTTGGCCGGCGTCATGGCGCCCGAAAGGGTCATGACCTTGAGGCATTCTCGGTCGTTGACCATGGCCTCGACGACATCTGCCGCCTCTCCGAGGCTGCGGGCGCCGAAGCTGCACTTGCTCATGCCTCTGACCAGCTCCGAGACGTTCCTGCACTCTCTGAGGTTCAGCGGCTCCAGGGACTCCAACCTGTCGTCGACGCCGTCGTGGTACTCGCCCAGTTTCCTCATTCCCTTGCCGGTCCGGGACACTGGATCTCCTCCTTCATCCCCCAACCATCAACGAATCGTCATCCTGTGACATTACATCTTCGGGTTCTACGAGCCCCTCTACTCCTCTCCGACAGTGATGACGAACACCGCGGCCGCGACCACCGTCGTCCAGAGCCCGTTCTTGTCGCCCTCAGCGGTCTTCGTGACGTTCATGGACCTGACGATCTTCCCGCTCATCTTGTAGATGTCCTCACGCTCGTCCCAGTCCTTCTCGGAATCGAAATCGATCCCGAGCGTGGTCGCGAGCATCGTTGCGGCGAGATCCTCAGCGTAGTGACCCGCGCGGCTCGCGTTCTCTCCAAACGTGTGATGCTCCGAGAGGTAACCATAATGACTGCCGTCCGCCGGAACGGCGCACCCTATCGAGGACGCGACCATCCTGTTCGGCTCGTTCGTGGTGTTCCTGGCCATGACGACGAAGACTATCTGACCCGGTCTGAGTTCCATCAGTCCTTCCTCTCTGGACACTATCTGACAGCCCGGAGGAAGTCNNTCTCTATCCCAGCGTCCCGGAGCGCCAACTCGAATGATTGCAGCTCGAACTTGTGTTTTCCAACACCCTTGGTGAAGAACACCTTCTTGGGTATCAGTCGCATGGAGAGTCATATTGTACGATTTTAGTTCTTAAAACTAGCCCTGGGACTCAAGTCGTGTTCAGCCCGAGGTTAGTCTGTCAAGTCGTCCTGATCGTCACTCTGCAACGAGACCACCTTCGCGACCGGGGAGAGATGGACCCAGAGATACGACAGTGTCACGCCGATCCCGGAAATCAATATCGTGGTACGAAGGCCAAACGCCTCTCCGAGGACCCCACCCAGTAGACCGCCGATTGGGAAGACACCCCAAACCAGGAACCTCATGGTCGCGTTCATCTTGCCCTGCAAGTGGTCCGGCGTTATCGACTGCCTGAGACTGACCTGGTTGACGTTGTAGACGATCATGAGATAACCACTGGCGAACTGAATCGGCATCAACACGAGTATCGCGTTGCTCGGATACGCCAGCACCATGAGCATCAACAGGAGACCAGACAGGTACGCCGAGATCACGACCGCCTTCCCGAGGCCGATAGCCTCGACGATTCGGTTGGAGGTCGTTGCGCCGACGACGGCGCCAGCGGCCCCGACCGCGAAGACCAACCCGATCCACGTCGGACTCATCTGCAGCGAGTCCTCCATGAACAGCATCAGCAAGGCGTATGTCATGCTCCCGAACAGATTGCCAGTGGCGGTGCAACCCGCGATGCTTCTCAGCATCTTGTTTGAGAACACTATGTTCAATCCCTCTTTGATCTCCGCTAGGACCGAACCGTGAGCTCGCGCCTTGTCAATCAGCTCCTGCTTCTTGACACGCAGCAGGAGTATGGCGGACCCGACGAATGAGACCGAGTTCGCGGCAATCGCCAGAGGCGCGCCTATGGCGTCGACCACTACGCCAGCTATGCTCGGCCCTGCCACCTGCGAGGATGCCCTGCTCGTCTCAAGTTTGCTGTTGGCATCGATGAGCTGGGACCGTTTCACAAGTATTGGCAGATACGCTTGGTATGAGATGTCGAAGAACGCCGTGAACACGCCCGCACAGAAGGCGACGCCGTACATGACCGGCCATGACAATTCGTCCAGAAGCCAGGCTATCGGCACTGTCGCCAAGACCGCGGCTCTGCCGAAGTCGCAGACTATCATTATCGACCTCCGCCCTCTGCGGTCCGCGAGCACCCCCGCGAGGAGACCGAACAGCAAGAACGGCAGCATCTCGACTGCGAAGAGGAGCCCCATCTCGGTCGCGTCTGCATCCAGAACGATGACCGCCGCCAGCGGCATCGCTAGGAGGTAGAACTGGCTCCCGAAGACGGATATGGTCTCCGCTGCCCAGACATTAAGGAAATCTCTGTTGTTCCACAACGCGCTCCGATCGCCCATGAGAGGCACCTGTCGCAACTAGCCGCTAGCCCGATCACTGATCTTTCTTCCTCTGGCTCAGAAGCCATTCTCTCATGGTTCGTTGAGTGTCGAGGTACTTCTCGAACTTCCTGTCGTCCAGGTCCATCAGCACCGCGAACTCAATCAGTGTCTCCTGGACGAAGGGATCGACGTCGTCCATCTGGTAGACTTTCGCCATGATGTCGGGGTTCTCCCTCGTACTGTGCAATTCCTCCAGCAGTTTCAGTATCTTCGCGGAGCCCGTGGAGTTCGTGTCGATCTCGTGCCCCAGTCTGCCAAGGGCATTCAATGCGTTGGCGACAACCTCCGGCCCTTCCCATTCTGTCCCGCATCCTCCGTGGACGAAGTAGAAGAACCCCGCGGTCGCCCTATAGTATGACTCAACGAGATGGTCGATGCGTTCCTCTCTGGACACTTCCACCATCTCCGCTTCGCGCAACTTCTTGATGTGATGGTATATCGTCTGTGGCGTGAGTCCCAGATCCGAAGCCATCTGGCTGACCGTCATCTCCTTCGCCCTGAGGAGGTAGACGATTCTGAGCCGCGTCTCGTCTGCCAGTAGCTGAAAAGCGCCCGGGTCCTTAATGACTTTCTGGTCCTTCATCCGCTCACCATTAATACACTCATCTGTGTACTATGATGCATGTCTAACTATTAATATGTGTGTCTTTGAGAGCCGCGTCAACGTTGTCTACACCGGAAGCAATGTGTAGGATGTCGCTCGGCTGCTCCTTCAGGCATACGGCCATTGGTGGTTCGCCCTCGATCCTCTCGGGAATCGAATCTTGCCTGAGACTCCCCTCCTCTGGGTTCTTCGTTCTATGAGTGCGTTTATCTCCTGGATGTGCCATATTGCACTGTGGGCGAAAGCGAGGGCCGCTTCGACGAGCCCGTTGAGATAGTGCCATACGGGTCTGGGTGGAAAGCCAAGTATGAGGAGGAGGAATCAGCGATTCAAGAAGCGTTTTCTGATCTTGCGTCCGA
>DUGQ01000073.1 GCA_013331315.1 Thermoplasmata archaeon | reverse complement strand
CGAACTTGTCGCCCACCTTCTCTATCGCGGGTACCAGGCCCTTCTCGATCGCCTCGACCGGGTCGACCTTCGACTTGATGGCCTCTTTCGCGGCCTTCTCGGCGGCCGCCGAATCATAAGACAGAATCGCTTCGCCGAGCGACTTGAACACTCCTTTTGCTTCCATGGGCACTCCTCCTCCTAAACAACGCCAGCTGTCGGGCCGGCTGGCTGGGAATGCCAAAGCGCGGATTTAAATGATTCTCTCTCAGATGCTCATGCCTCGCCCGCGTCACGACTGGACTCTGGGATTGCGTCTCCGGTATCGAATGAACGGGTGTGTCAGAACCCGTTGATGACCTTGTCCAACTCCGCCGACACGCCCGAATCAAGCTTCTCGGGTTTGTGGCTTGCCAGTATCTCGGCGACCTTCACGCCAGCCACGTCCATGATGTCCTTCTTCCCGGCTCCGGCCCAGGCCTCGAAAGTGGACATGTCCCACAGTTTCGGCATGTGGAAACCCCTAACGCGCTTCACCGTGTCCATCTCGCTGAGGTACGTCTTGCCGATCCCCACCTTCTTGATCAGGTCCACGGCGACGGTCTCATCGGTCACCTCGATGTCCCTGCACGAGCCTATCGCGAGCCCGACGATCTCGTTGTCCACCAACATCTGCTCGTACGACAGGAGCGTCGAGCCATCGGCAAGCCCGATACCATTCATCACCTCGGAGCCCGCCGCCGCAAGCAGAGGGGCGAGGACGGCGTTCTCCACGGACTGCCTGAGACCGGGCACACGGGCGCTTCCTCCCATCCCGCCCGCCGAACAAGGCACGTTGAGGTACTTCGCCATCTCAGCGTTGCCGATGCTGATCAGTATGGTCTCCGGCGAGCCCGGGTTGTAGGCTCCAGTCTTCGGGTCCATGCTGGACTGTACAGAGCCGTATAGGAAGGGGGCGCCGGGTTCGTGCGCCTGCATCGCGCACGCCAAGGCCAACGTCTCGGCGTGATTCACCGTCAGGCTTCCGGCCAACGTCGCGGGGCCGCTGAGCCCCATGCTCGCCATTCCCGTTATGTGCACGGGCACGTGGTTCTCAGCCCAGACCATCGCGGCGTCGGTCGCGCCGCCGTCAAGGACGAGCGGCGAAATCGTGCAGACCATGGCTGAGAGGTAGTGCCTCTCCCTGAGCTCCTCCTCCGAGCCAACAACGGCCGCCGCCATCTTCACCTGGGCCCTCGCCTCCTCAGGGCTCGTGGTCGACTCGGTCTCGATGTGCTTCGTCGTGTTCTCCATCCCTGCCTTGAGCCCCTGGAGAACATGGGTCTTCGACGACACGTCGTGGGCGACGACCATCGGCTCGTAGATGCTGAGATACTCCAACGCATCCCCGATTATCGCGGTCTTCCTGATGTCCTCGAGGACCGATTGGCGCCGAGTCTGGGACTTGGGGTCCCACACCATTATGCCGCAGCCGTCCGTGGTGTAGTAATGGTGCCTGCGGTCCAACGGCAGGTCGAACTCCTCAGTCCTTCCAGCGAGGACGTAGTCGGATGGAGCCTTCGAGATCAACGAGCCGACGAGATCGGGTGAGAACTTGACGACATTCGTCTTGTCGTCGACGACTGCCCCGGCGCGCCTCAACGAGTCACGCGCGACCGAGCTCATTATCCGTATTCCCGTGCTCTCCAGGATCTCCAGCGCGGAATCGTGAATCTTCTTCCTGTCCGAGTCCTTCATGAAGGACTTGGGCTCACTCACTCTGAACCTTTCTGCAAATGCTGACATCCCCGTGCCTCCTATAACACGAAGTCCAGGCCCCGGAAGAGGGCCTTGATAGAAAAGGGTTTTGAGATAGCTTCATGAAGGGCGAAGGGCGCTCGCTGCGCCTTCATCCGCTGACGGCCTTCTCGTACTCCGCTATGATTCGGTCGCCTTCGCGCTTGACCTCGGCGTCTATGCCTGGCACTTGGTGCTCCGCGAGAAGCCTCTTGGCGATCTCCCTCGCCTGGGGGACCATGGCGTCCGAGTATGTCCGCTCCCAGTCCTTCTTCATCTCGTCGAAGAAGAACAACTCCTTCTTGAAGTTCCTCGCCGTGTGCACATGCGAGAGGAACGTGTTGCCGTGGCCGACCTGCCTGACCACGTCCAGCGCTATTGTCTCCTCGGATATCTCGAACTCCCTCATGAAGCCGCAGACGTTGTCCCATATGTACGACTCGATCACGGCCTGCTCGAACGACGCGCCCTTGACGGCGTCTATCCCTCCAATGCCCGACACCAGGTCCGAGTTGGCCATGGAGCTCAGCGCCACACCCATGACCTCCGAGAACGAGTGCGGGACCCCGGGAGTCTCCTTGTCGTTGATGCCCCATTCCCCCACCATCGACGGGAGCCCGTACCTCCTCGCCATCTGACCCAGGCCGGCTGCTATGATCGGATGCTCCGGGACCATGTAGTTCATCACGCCCGTCTTCATGTTGATCGGCGCGGACGAGGAGCAGTAGATGTGAGGCGATCCTGGAGCGGCGGATTGGGTGATCACGAGGCTCGCGAGGTTCTCGGTATTGGCGTTGGCTATCGTTCCCGCGATGGTCACGGGGCTCGAGCCGCCGGAGAGGGACATGGACATGGACATGATCGGGACTCCCGCCTTGACCAGCTCGACCATGCCTTCGACCGGGCCGCCGTCGAACGACAACGGGGCTATCGAGCAGCAGATCACCGAGAACAGTGGCCTCTTCCTGAGCTCGTCCTCGCCTCCGGCCAGGGCGGCGCCCAGCTCCACCTGCTTGCGCGAGTCCTCGGCGCTCATGACGGAGACGCCGTTCACGTGCTTGGTGGTGTTCTGGAAGGCGGTCCAGAGCTCGTGCAGGCCGTGGGAGATCTGAGGCACCTCGTTGGCGGTGAGCGTGGTCCAAAGGAAGTCCACCGCGTCGAGCGCGTCCCCGAGCCGGATGAAGTCGGCTATGTCCTTCCTGGTGGACGGTCGCTTCGCACCGGTGTCCATGTCCAGGACGTAGACTCCCAGCCCGGTCGTCGACACGAACGGGGGGCCGGACACGGGTATCTCCATGTCGCTCTCCGGGTCTCTCGCGCACAACCGTATGCTGTTCGGGACCTTGCCCAGGGCCTCCTTGACCAGCTCCTCAGGGATCTTCACAATCTGCGTGGAACGGTCGACATCGGCGCCAGCCTCGTCCAGCAGCTTGAGCGTCGGCTCGCTCCTGACAAGAACTCCGATCTCCTGCAGGGTCTTGATGCTCGACTCGTGTATCAGATCCTGCTCGTCCGCGGACAGAAAGACTACCTTTGCTGCAGCCATGACAACCACTCCCCACCGAGGGGCCCGTGCGCTCACGGGCGCGTCCGCAATCCCTGATCACTATAATATGAGTTTCGTAACCCGGCGAGGATAGCTTTAAGACTCTTTCCAGGACGGAGGCGCCCCGGCCCCTTCAACTTGAGGGGTTCCCGCGCCTCCGGCTCGTCATCAACACCGCGTAGAGCCCGCCAATCACGAACACGGAGCCGACGATAATCCATTTGCCTGGCACCTCGTCAGGAAGGAGGAAGTACGCGAGCACGGAGGCACCTATCGGCTCCGCGAGAAGGGATGTGGATACCACGTGCGCGGGGACCGCCTTCAACGCGTAGTTGAACATGGTGTGGCCAAGTATGGTGGGGACTATCGCCAACAGCAGGAACAGGGTGAGCTCTCGCTGCGATGACACAACCATCTCGTCACCAACGAGCAGGGCGCCGACGAACAGCATCGTGGCGGCGATCAGATAGACCGTGAAGACGTATGAGCCGAGGGATATCGTCTGTCTGGCAATCCTGCCGGACAGGAAGTACACGCCCGCGCATATCCCGCCCAGAAGCGCCAACAGGTTCCCGTAGAGGTTCGTGCCGCCCGCCTCGGCGTCCGCGAACGATATGACGCACACGCCCAGGAACGCCACGACGATGCCGACCGCTGCTATCCTCTTGACGCGTTCCCCCAAGACGAAGTGGGAGGCGCCGGCCACGAAGAGAGGATGGGCCGTCACGAGGACGACCGAAGTGGCGACAAGGGTCAGGCCCAGGGAGGCGATCCAGAGCCCGAAGTGGAACGCAAGCGCCGTGGCGCTCAGGAGGATCAGGGACCAGTCGCGAGTGGAGAGCGTCCTCAACTCACTGAAGCCCCGCGTCCACCACAACGAAGGAAGAAGGATCGCGCAAGCGATGAACAACCTGTAGAACGTTATCACAA
>DUGQ01000160.1 GCA_013331315.1 Thermoplasmata archaeon | reverse complement strand
TTCTCTATCATCTCTGTCGCATAAACGATGACCTGAAGAACGCGAAGGTCAGCGTGATCGGGATATCCAACGACCTCAGATTCATGGAGTTCCTCGACCCCCGGGTCAAGAGTTCGTTGAGCGAGGAGAAGATGGTCTTCCCGCCGTACAACGCCGAGCAGCTCCGCGACATACTGAGCCAGCGAGCGAAGTTGGCGTTCGAAGAGAAGGTGCTCGAACCGTCCGTAATACCGTTGTGCGCCGCATTGGCTGCGCAGGAGCACGGCGATGCGAGACGCGCCCTAGACCTCCGGAGGGTGGCCGCGGAAATCGCGGAGAGAAACCGCCAGCCTGTCGTCGCCGAAACCGACGTGGCCAAAGCGAAGAATAAGATAGAGCTTGATTGTGTGAACGAGGCCGTCCGCACACTTCCTCTTCAATCCAAACTCGTGTTGATGGGGGTCGTGCTCAACGAAGAAAAGGGAAACGCCCGACTCACGACGGGAGACCTCTACGAGACTTACAAGGAGCTCTGTCACTGCACCTCCGTCTCCATCCTGACACAGCGCAGGGTGACGGACCTGATATCAGAACTCGACATGCTCGGCCTCATCCACGCGCGCGTGAAATCCTTCGGCCGCGGGGGCAGGACGAAAGAAATCGAGCTCAGTGTGCCAAAGGAAGAGGCGCGAACGATACTCCAGGATGACGAGACGCTAGGGCAGCTGAGGAACTACCGGCTACGCTATCAGACAACACTCATGTGAGTTCTCCGGGTTCCTCCGAGTCAGGGATCGTCTGATCAATCGGCTCCGGTTCCAGACCCTCTTCCTCCTCATCCCTTCGCCGCTGCTCCATCTCGAACTCCCTTCTCGCTATCTCCCGCTTCCTCGCGATTCTCTTCCTTATCCTGAAGGTGAGGACTACGTCCAAGGTTATCGGAACGATCACGATTATGGCGATGGCTATCCACAGATTCCTCACGCTGTTGTCGGGCGCCTCGGCTTTCAGCGAATCTGTGAACCACAGTTTCAGGAGGCCGAACCACGGAATCTCTCCTCTGGCCTTCCCGACAATCCAGTCCACGTCGACGGGCGAGTAGTTGTCGCCGTAGGTCTGGTCGACCCATCTGTTGTGGTCTCCGCGCGTGATGAACCCACTCGTCGGCGCCGAGTGCCCCCTATCGAAGGCGCTTAGAATCGAACCCACATTCACGCCGACGGTGTCGTCGTTGTAGCCGTAGTCGTATATCGTGATTGCCCCTGTGATATGGTCCCAGGTGTCGCCGGGAGCGAGCGCGTACTTCGTCTCCGGCAGGTCGCGCAGCTCTTCACAACTGTAGCTGTCGTATCCCGGTGCGTTCACCTCGAGATACAACACTGCCCTGTGGATGATCGGAGTCTCGTCGTCAAGCCCTCTCTTCTTGTAAACAATCACGTCTCCGTAATCTCCATACGTGCGATGCCCGCTGACGAACCCCTGCAGGTAGGTCGTGACGTCATCCGGGGAGTCTATGTCCTTCACCAGGACCATATCACCGGTATCGATGACGCCGATGTAGCTCGTGTTTTCCTCGCTGTGCATCATGCTGTCGGATTCGACGACGACCAACGGCGGCCACAGGCCCGTNNCGCTGGTCACGACGCCGAGAGAGAGAGACCAGTATAAAACTGATACGGTATGCCTGTGGGGGCATGCACCTCTGCTGGCAACGCCGTTTCGGCTGTCCGGCTCCGCTTGAGTGGTGGAAAGAAATGCCCGATGGGATCGGGAAGAAGTTTTGGGAGCCCTTCCGCGCTCACTCGGTAGCGTTACACGGGCAGGACTCATAGTCGTACTCGTAGGCGCTCGTGTAGTTGTAGTCATAGGTCAGTGGGCCAAGCTCGCCCTCGCCAGACCACTTCCACTCGTGCATGTGGGCCCACTGATGTGCGCTCCCCGTCCCGGAACCGCTCCCCAATACATCGGCAACGGCTCCCGACGCGACCGCGGCACCGGCGATGCCCACGACGGCCACGACACCGACTATTGCTATGAGCAGAGTCGTCTTCATGTGTTGTTCACCTCCGTGCTCGCAGCGAGTCGCGACACACATCGCGCCCGATGCGATCTTGATGTACAAGTTTGGATGAAAAGGTATATGGTATCTGCGTGAAAAGTGCCCCAAACCTTTTCACCTGCGTGAAAAGTGGCGTTTCAGGAGGGGAAATCAGTCGTCGCTGGGGGCTATCCTAACGAGGTTCGTCGATCCATGTCTCTCCTTGGTGACGACTCCCTTCTCGTCAAGCCGGTCTAATACGCGCGAGACCTTGGCATTGGACATCCGTGTGGTCTTTATGAGATCCTTCTGAAGGGCCTTCCCCCCAGCGTCCATTATGGCCTTGTACATGGTCCTCTCGTCCCCGCTCAGAAGCCGGAGGACGAGGTAGGTCTCGCGGGCACGACCTTCCGCCTCCGGCCGGCCCTTTGGCTCCTCATGCACATCGCCGGCCGGCCCCGAAGCGGTCCCCGGAGGCGGAGGCGGCCTGATGTGCGTCATCGACGGCGGGAGAGGCTCATACTCCTCGCGAAGGAGTATGAACATAAGTGCTATCGCGATAAGGAAGGATGAGAACACTATGATGGCGAGCCCGCTCGAGCTGTAGACATGCCTATCACTCATGCCCGGGGCACTCATATCCTCCTCAGACCGCTCCGAGAGTATGGCGTACGCGAGAAGCACAATCGCGACCGCTGCTATGGCCGCGGCGGCTATCTTGTGCCACTTCGCCGTCAGTATCCCTCCCGGAACGTGGTCATATGGTCGACTTAACCACACCCCGCGTATTTCTATCCTTCTGACCTCAAGGCATGCGTCCGTCTGCCGCCCATAGGGTCAAGTTAAAGAGGAGATGCGGCATTCTTGCCAGGTGGAGAAGAGCGCTTTGGGCGACCGGCAGAATGGGAGGATATCCAAAGATCGCTATTTCATGAACATCGCGATCGAGGTTTCCCGACGGAGCACATGCTACCGCAGACAGATAGGGGCGATCATCGTCAGCGACGTAGGCGAGATCAAGAGCACAGGCTACAACGGCAACCCACGGGGGTTGCCTCACTGCGACGAGATGGGGTGCATACGCGACCAGCTCGGCATACCCTCAGGCACGCGTCTCGAGACCTGTACGGCGGTCCATGCCGAGCAGAACGCGCTCATACAGGCAGGTACGAATTCGCGCGGCTCCACGTTGTACTCGACGATAGTTCCCTGCCCCATATGCGCGCGGATGATTCTGAACGCGCAGATAGCGCGTGTGGTGTACATCGGTAACTACTCGGACCTCGCAGGGCTCGAGCTGCTTAAGCAGGCCGGCGTCGAGACTGTCCGGATGGAGCCCAAGGACTTCGAGGAGCAGCTTGCCACGGGATAGTGAGCGCGCAACTACCGCCTCACACAGTCGCCACCGATGGCACTCCGTACATCTTCACCGTGTAGAAGTACTCCATGAGCACCTCATCCCATCCAGTGTCCTCGACGAAGTCGAGCCCCACCTTGTTGTACACACGCTCGAACTCGTCNNACGAACACGGAGAGCCCCGTGACGATGCCTCTCGTCCTCCAGCTAGCCCAGTCATGAACAACCACGGCGTCCGTCGCCTCGACGACAGCGTCACAAGCTTGGCCGATATCGGGGTAGTCCTCACGGACACTGTCTCCGAAGTCCGAGAACATGACGCGGATATCCGGATAGTACCACGAGCCCATGGTGTTGATCCACAGCGACGCATCTGCGTGCATAGCCGCGTCCTTGAATGGCTTTCCCAGCTCCGCGTTCTTCGGCAGAACAGATTCCCTGAATTCGACAAAGGCATCCTTAAGTGGGCCGAGGCCACGGAGGTCTATTGCCGAGAGAGAAGCGAAATCCTGCATGTATGGATACAGGGTCGGATATGTGTGGAGTGGCGCGGAGTACCAGTCACAGTAGTCATCGACCATCTTCCGGGCGAGGTCC
>DUGQ01000209.1 GCA_013331315.1 Thermoplasmata archaeon | reverse complement strand
AGACCTCTGCGGGGGATATCTGGTGCATCTCCGCGAGTATTCTACCCTTGTGCTCGTAGAGAGCTCTCAGGGGCGGCTCCAGAAGGGGTGCGAGCTCCAGGTCTCCCACCAGCCAAGCGTCAACCTCCTCCTGCTCCATCTGTCCGAGGTTGTTCAGCACGAACCGCTGAATGGCATCCTTCCATTCTGCCTTCATGACGCATCACCAGTGCTGGATAGGAACGCATAGCATCTCATTAATGTTCTTCTTGGCAGCCAAAAGGTTCTTGAAATGCGAGTGCTTCACCAGACCTGCTGCAAGGGCTGTGTGACATATGGCGAGAGCGAAATTGCGATTCCTAGACGACGAAGAAGTGGAGAAGGTGTACGAGACAGCCCTGAGGGCGCTCGGAGAGGTCGGCGTCAAGATCAACAGCAGAGATGTGGCGCTGATGTTGGAGAACAACGGAGCGAGCGCGTCCGAGGATGGTTCGCGCACGCTCATACCCGAAGACCTCGTCAGGATGGCACTCAAGTCCGCACCGAAGTCCGTGCTGCTGGCGGCAATCGACCCCTCACATGATATCAGAATACCCTCCGAAGACCGTGGCATGTTCGTGGCGAACGGAGGCGAGGGGGTAAGCCTGGTCAACATGATAACCGGCGAAAGGAGACCGACTAGGACGGACGATTTGCGCGATTTCGCCATACTCATCGAGGAGCTGCCAGCGGTCGACTTCTTCTGGCCGATGGTCGGAGCGCTGGAAGAGCCCGCCGCGGTCAAGGAGGTGAAGGAGCTCAAGATATCATTCGAGTGGACAACGAAGCATATCCAGATGGGGGCGATCACCGCCTATCAGGCAAGGAAGATGCTCAGGATGGGGGCGGTCCTGGCGAACGGTCCCGACAACCTGGCGAAGCGCCCGATATTCTCCGCAGTCCAATGTCCCATCTCACCACTCGCGTTCGAGAAAGGGCTGGTGGAAGCACAGGTCGAGTTCGCCAAAGGAGGCATTCCTGTGGTCGCGATGGCCGCCACGGTCGCCGGCCTGACGTCTCCGATAACGATCTCAGGCACGATGGCGCAGATAACCGCTGAGAACCTGGCGAGCCTGGTCATAACCCAGTCCGCTCGTAAGGGGGCGCCGTTTGTGTTCAGCTGTGATTCGTGCCCTGGAGACCTGAAGATTGGGTCGATAGACTACGGAGCGCTCGAGACACCCCTGTTCAGGACCGCCGCCGGCGAGATAGGGGAGCACCTGGGCCTCCCGAAGATGGTCGCCGGAATCGGCCTCGAGAACTTGTCTTCGACCGTCGGCAACCTATGGGAAGGCGTCTCCTACGTGGTGAATCAGGCGCTTGTGCCATCTGACCTCAGTTCCGGCCTTGGAGGGCTGGACCAGGCAATGAGCGCATCCTACGAGCAGCTCGTGCTCGACGCGTGGATATGGGAGATCGCTCGGGAGATAAGGCGCGAGTTCGGCGCCGGTGACGACGACATATCGTTCGAGACGATAGCCAAGGCGGGAGTGGACGGCAATTTCCTCGCGAAGAAGCACACCTCCTTGCGGTTCAGGAGGGAGTTCGTTGCTACGCGCATGCCCGAGACCACCATCGGCATTCGACTCAGGGATGCCGAACGGGGGGAGGCGATCGCGAGGGCGCACCAGGAGGCGAAGAGGATCCTGGGTGAAGAGCGCGAGCCGAAGATCACGCCCGAGCAGTCCGCGAGGCTTGACGAGATACTCGTCTCTTGAAGAGAAGAAAGGGGTTATGCGCCCGAGCTGGGATTCGAACCCAGGTCTAGAGCTCCGCAGGCTCCTAGGATATCCAAGCTACCCCACTCGGGCGTGATGGCGTGCGGTGTCAGCCCCCTCCATGCGGGCGACGGTAGAAATAACTAACCGTCGGCGGGTCCTCAGTAGGCCGTGGTCCAGTCCACCTTGCCCTTCTTGCGCGCGATGACGTCCGCGACCCTGAACACGCCTATCGAAAGGACGAAGAACGCGGCCGCTGAGAGCAGTAGCAAACCGAGGAGCGTCAGATTGCTCATATCGGCCATGCCGGTAACGTCGTAGCCATAGCTGGAGGCCAGGCCGTCCATCACCTTCGGCTCCATCGCTCTCCTCACTACCTCCATCCAGTAGGTCACAGGCAGGAACCGCGAGATCGTCTCCGCCCAGGACGGCAAGATCGTGATCGGGAACACGACACCAGACATCACGTAGAAGACGCCCGCGAGCCCCTCGTTGATGCCGATGCTGTGCTTCGCCGTGAGGAACGACACTCCCCCCAGCGCGAGGCCGAGTATGCATATGCACAGGAGACCTATGACCAGCGAGGGCGCCAGCAGGATCCAGTCCACCGCCCCGAGGTCTATGCCGACCCCGAGCGCGAGCACGCCGAACGCCAGCGTCACGACCACTCCGAAGGAGACGATGGCGATCTTTATGGCGGACCTGCCCAGGATGTAGATGTAGAAGTTCATCGGCGCGATGTACACGTGCTTGAGTGTCATGTAGTGTTCCCGGTCGTCGTGAATCACCCACGTGACGCCGAACAGGACCTCGGCGACGAACATGTACAACGCGTTCCCCACGTACATGTACGAGAAGAAATCGTTGGCCGTCTCGCCGCTGGTTATGACCAAGTACATGAGGACGAGGATGAGCGTGCCCGCTATGGGCTTCACGATGGAGTAGGTGATGAACAGGAACGGGTCCGTCCAGTTGGCCTCCATCTGCCAACCGAGCCACGCACAGTCCTTCAGGAGTCTTAGATCGCTCACTACTGCCATCTAAGTGTCAGCCTCCCGGTCTTCTTGCCAAGGTTCTCCATGTACCTGAGCGAGTAGCGAGCGAGCACCATGAACACGACGCATAGCACGCAGAGTATCGTGACCTCAGTGTTTATGGACAGGAACGCGTCCTCCGCGCCTCCGGGAAATATCAGCTGTCGCATCGCGTCGAGACCCAGAGTTATCGGTATGACCGACGCGCCCGCAGCCGCCCAGAAGCCGAGGTACCTCACTGGGAAGTAGAATCCCGAGGCGAAGTATA
>DUGQ01000240.1 GCA_013331315.1 Thermoplasmata archaeon | reverse complement strand
CCCTGGAGTCGACACCGTCCCGTACGAGCCCGATGTGGACATCAGGGACTGGGTGCGCCTGTCCGAGATCATGGCTGAGTACGGTCTCGGACCGAACGGGGCGCAGATACTCGCCGCGGACATGTTGGCTCTGAACGTGAAGGAAGTGGTCGATGTCATCCAGGGGTTCGACACCGACTACGTCCTGATAGACACCCCCGGCCAGCTGGAACTATTCGCCTTCAGGCAGAGCAGCAGGGTGGTGCTCGACGCGATGGACCGACAATCGTCAGTTCTCCTCTTCCTGTTCGATCCCGTCGTGTCTAGGAACCCAAACGGATTCGTCACCTCGCTCATGCTCTCGGCCACGGTTCAGTTCCGTCTGGACGTGCCGATGATATCGGCTCTGTCCAAGTCCGACCTCCTATCGGACGAGGACCGCGTGGTCGTTGACCGGTGGAGCCAGGACAAGTACTCCCTCTGGAGCGATCTCTGCGACGAGGCGGCGAACGATTCCCAGACTCAGATCAACCTGGAGTTCCTGCAGGCCCTGGAGACCGTGGGTTCCGTGAGCGGCATGGGGTTCGTGAGCTCGGAGACGTTGGAGGGCATCCCGGACACATACTCGCTGGTCCAACAGCTGATGGAAGGCGGAGAGGATCTCGAGGGATGACGGCGCGCCCCCAGTATTCCCGAACGCACATTGGTGGTACTTGCGTATGGCTTAAGAACGAGTACCCTGTCCTATTGGCCAATCCTCGCGAGGTTCGCTCAGATGCACGCAGTGGTGAAGCGGAATAAGGCGGCTGGAGCCGAGATCGAGTCCGTTCCGAAGCCCCAGCCCGGCAAGGACGAAGTCCGCATAGAGATGTGTCAGAGTTCCATCTGCGGGACCGACGTTCACATCTGGCAGTGGAACCACTGGGCGGAGAGGCGCATCAAGAAGCTACCAATCATATTTGGTCACGAGGCATGTGGCGAGGTCGTCGAGATGGGGGACGGCGTCGAGGGATTGGAGGTCGGCGACATCGTGGCTGCCGAGACCCACATCGTGGACCGCACCTGTTATCAATGCCGGACCGGGAGGATGCACATCTGCAGGGACATGAAGATACTGGGCGTCGACACCGACGGTGTCTTCGCCGAGTACATACGCCTGCCCGAGATGAACGCGAGAAAGCTCCCTGACGGCCTCGATCCGAAGCTGGGATCTCTCTTGGAGCCTCTGGGCAACGCGACCTTCACCGTGCTTCCCAATGAGTGCGCGGACGACGTGCGCGGGAAGAACGTGCTCGTCGCCGGTTGCGGCCCTATCGGCCTAATGGCTATCGCGGTATTGAAGGCCCTGGGCGCGAAGAAGGTCATAGCGTCCGAGCTTGCCTCTGAAGTGGTCAGGTTCGGCCTCGCCAAGAGTATGGGAGCTGATGTGGTCCTGGACGCGGCGATGGGCCATGACCGTTTGGTCGACGCGGTGCTCGAGCACACCGATGGCAACGGGGCCGATGCGGCACTCGAGATGTCTGGCGCTCCTGCCGCGCTCAGGCAGGTCTTCGACGCGCTGACTCCTGGTGGGCGCGTGTCCATACTCGGCCTGTACGCCGACCCTGTCAAGCTGGATGTCAACAACGCCGTCACATTCAAGTCCGCAACCGTGTATGGGATAACGGGCAGGAAGATGTTCGAGACATGGGAGGAGATGTACAAGATCCTCGAGCGGGAGGATTTCAGGGAGAAGCTGTCCTCCATTGTCTCTCACACGCTTCCGATACGGGACATCGCCGACGGCATGGAACTCATCCACTCGAAGCAGTCGGCGAAGGTCTCGCTTGTCCCAGAATGGTGAGGAGATGGTCGGGAGAGACCCAGTTTCGTTCCTTGGCGAGGAGTACAGGACGCTTGTCGATGCAGAGCTCGACTGGAGGCTGAGGGTTCTCGAAGGACCGAGCACCCCGAGGTGCGTCGTTGACGGCAGGCAGGTCATCATGCTCTGCTCCAACAACTACCTCGGCCTCNNCCCCATGAGGGACATCGCCGAGGGGATGGAGCTGATACACTCCAAGCAGTCGGCGAAGGTCTCCCTGATTCCTGAATGGTGAGGAGATGGCTGACAGGAACCCGGTGTCGTTTCTAGGTGAGGAGTACAGGGCTCTCGTCGATTCCGAACTGGATTGGAGGCTCAGGGTCCTCCAGGGCCCGAGCGCGCCCAGGTGCAGGGTCGACGGAAGGGACGTGATAATGCTCTGCTCGAACAACTATCTGAGCTTGAGCAACCACCCGAAGGTGAAACAGGCCGCGATAGACGCGGTCAAGACGCACGGCGCCGGCTCGGGGTCCGTGAGGCCAATCGCCGGAAACATGGACCTGCATCAGGAGCTGGAACGAAGACTCGCCGCGTTCAAGGAGGCCGAGGCCTCGCTCGTGTACCAGACGGGCTTCGCCGCGAACGCGGGCCTCATACCTCAGCTTGTGGACTCTGGCGACCTCATCGTCAGCGACGAGCTGAACCATGGCAGCATCATCGACGGCGTGCGGTTGTCGAAGGCCGAAAGGGCCGTGTATCGCCACTCGGACGCCTCGCACCTTGAGGAGGTCCTCGCCGAGGCGGAACGCCACGACCCTCCCCACAGACGCGTCCTCATAATCACCGACGGGGTCTTCAGCATGGACGGCGACATCGCCCCCCTCGACCGCATCGCGGCGCTTGGGCGTGAGCACGGAGCCATGGTCTACGTGGACGACGCCCACGGGGAGGGTGTCCTCGGTGACGGCGGTAGGGGTATCGTCTCGCACTTCGGACTGAAGAGAGAGGACGTGCACGTCGAGATGGGAACATTCTCAAAGGCGTTCGGGGTCGTGGGCGGGCACGTGTCCGGGAGTCGGGCGTTGGTCGATTTCGCACTGAACAAGTCAAGGACTTGGCTCCTGAGCGGCTCGCACCCACCGGCCGTGGCCGCGGCCTGCATAGCGTCCATAGAAGTCCTCGAAACGGAGCCCGAACATGTCAGGAACCTCTGGGACAACACGGAGTACTTCAAGAAGGCCGTCCAGGGGCTGGGCTTCGACACCGGAGAGAGCGAGACGCCCATAGTGCCTATCATGATCGGCAAGAGCGGGGACGCCAAGACGTTCAGCAGACGCCTGTTCGACTTGGGCGTGTTCGCCCTCCCGATCGTGTTCCCGATGGTCGCGAAGGACAAAGCTAGGATTAGGACGATCATGAACTCGGCCCTCTCGCGCGAGGACCTCGACGAGGCGGTCTCCGCCATCGAGAAGATCGGTAAGGAGCTCAAGCTCGTCTAAGCTCGCTCCTCGGCGACTTCCTGCATCTTCTCCACTATCGAGACCTTGAACTCCTCGGCGGGTGCGACGACCTCGAAGACCATCGTGTCGACGATTCCCTTCTCGCTCAGCGATTGCTCGGGCGGCAGAAGATGATGCTTCTCGATGAACTTCGCCAGCTTGTCCCTGCCGTCCTCGCCGAGCGCCTTCTTGATGACCGAGGGCTTCCTCCAGAAGCCCGCGCCGAGCTTCGCTATGGTCCTCAGCCCCTCGATGTGGAGCACGACCATGTCGTGGTCCTTCGAGAAGAACCTGTCCCTGTTCTGTCCCGTGACCTCTATCCCCCTGTTCCTGTTCGGGCCCTGCCATATCGTGCACTCGAAGACCTCTCCTTGGGACGACGTGACGGGTTGGGTCGTCTGCTTGGGCGGGGATGTCAGTACGTGACAGCTCGGACAGAACATCTGGTCCGTCTCGCGATGGCATCGGTTGCAGACGCGTTCTCCATCTGGACTCATGGCCTGCGTATAAGGAGTTGGCCTGCATTTCAAGGTTTGCGTCCGATGGCGCATGGGGCACTCTGGGATGTGCTCGACGCGCAAGTTACTAGGCTCTCCGCACGGTTACGGGTATCAGGTGCAGACGATGGTGAAGCTGCTCATATGCTACTACTCGCGTTCGGGCAACACACGCAAGATGGCGCAGTTGATAGAGAAGGGCGCGAAATCCGAACGGGTCGACGTGGACACACGTGAAGTCAAGGACGTCAAGCCCGCGGATCTACTGAAGTACGACGCGATCCTGCTCGGCTCTCCCACGTACTACGGCCTCATGTCCGCCGAGGTCAAGGACTTGATGGACAAGAGCGTCCGCTTCCACGGGAAGCTCGACGGCAAGGTGGGTGGGGCGTTCTCCTCCAGCCACAACGTGGGCGGGGGGAACGAGACCACGATAATCGCGATCTTGGAGGCCCTGCTCATACACGGTATGGTCATATGTGGCGACCCTGAGGGCGACCACTACGGACCGGTGTCGATAGGGAAACCTGACAAGCGCGTCGAGAATATGTGTCACCGCTACGGCCAGAGAGTGGCCGCGCTCGCGAAGCGTCTCAGCGAGTAGCCTCAGAGCCTGGAGAGGTCCTCCAGCTTGCCGCTCTCGTCGCCCTTCCGTCGTGGACGTTTCTTCGGCGGGGCCGGTGTGGGCTCCTCCTCGGCCTCCTCTTCCTCAGGCTCTTCCTCCTCCGCGGGCTTGGGGGTCCTGCCCCCCTTGAACGGGGCGTTGCACCTCGGACACTTGTCGGACCCCCTGATGCACTCCTTGCACAGGACCGCCTTGCACTTGCCGCATCGCTTGACCGCTATCCCGCCGTGGAACAGGCAACGCCTCCCGACCAGGTCCGGCGGGGCCTCCTCCTCGTCCTCGCCTTCGTCCTCCGCCTCTCTCTTCCTCGCGCTGGCCCTGGCAGGCTTGCGTTTTCCAGCTCGCGGCCGTGATCTCGCGGGAGCCTCATCCTCGGACTCCTCGTCCCCCTCTTCCTCGTCGTACTCCTCTGGCGCGGGTCGGCTCTCGCGCCGACGCGCCCTCGGGGGTCCCGTGGCCTGCTCAACGACCTGCTCGCCCTGCCACGGCGCGTACTCTCCGAACCCTTCGCTGACTATGGACTTCAGCGACACCGACTGCGATTCAACGCCTCCCTCCTGGAAGGTCATCAGTATGGTGACTAGCTGGCGCGCCTGATACGCGCCCACTCCCAGGTTGCGGATGATGCCCAGCACGTTCTTCTGGTCATGCGGGAGGTCCAACGCCTGCCTCAGCTGAGTGTCCGTCCGGGGGTCGGCGACCTGCGTGCTGAACCTGTGTTCCTCCACCGCCTTGAGGTAGCTGAGCATCTTCTTCGCGCTCGAAACCTTGAGCTCCGGGAAGTTCACGATGACGTCGCACAGCCTGAGGCCGTGCTCTGACAGGTCCCTCTTCAGCATCGTCGTGACGAGGATTTCGCGGGACATCCGCTCGTATTTCTGGAACCCCTCGGGCGTGAGCTGCGATAGCGATATCTCCTCGGGCTGGCTCAGATAGTCGAGCACGTCACCGAGGAATGCGTACGGTATGCCACACACCCTGAAGGCCTCCTCCTTGGTCACCGGCCTCCCGTGCGTGTACTCGAACTCCAGGACCGCCCTCGAGTAGTCCTCGATCTTCGTCCTCCTTATCTCCTCCTCGTCCTGCTTCCTCCCCTCGGAGGCTACCTCGAAGTAGGGGTCGATGGTCAGCGCGTGGTCGAAGCACCTGAGGGCCTGCTCCGGCCTTCCCAGCTTGAGCATCGCGAAGGCCTTGCTCTTCCACGCGTCCTTGTCGTTCGAGTCGAGGGC
>DUGQ01000077.1 GCA_013331315.1 Thermoplasmata archaeon | reverse complement strand
GCTCAGGCTCGCCGCCCGTATCTTGGAGTACTCCTTCTGCCCCAGGACGTCCCATATCATCAGCCTCAGGTTGATGATGAGGTTCGGCTTGATGACCTGGATGTCCTTCCTCGAGACCTTCGTCCCTATGGTGGCAATGTACTTGTCGTCGAACTTGTCGACGACGTACCGGGCGATGAGGGAGGTCTTGCCGACGCCGCCGTCTCCCAGAAGAACGACCTTCTTCAGTATCTCTCGGAGCTCCATTCCGAGCGCAATAGGTGCCAGGTGGATTATAAACCTTCTAGTACGGCTCGAGTCGGAGAGCCAGCCGGTCAGCGCCGGTACTTGCCGCTTATCAGCTGCTTCATCACGATGTCGACATCGGCGATCTCGCCCCTGTCGCCCGACCACTTGGTCAGCTTCTCACCGAACCGCTCCTCTATCTCCTCGGTGACCTCCTTCAGCTGCATCCTCAGCCTCTCGGGCTTCTTGGTCGAGATAATAGCAGCGATGACGACGTTCTTCGAGTGGGAGATGAGGATGTCGTAGTTCTCGAACCTGATCTCCTTCAGCCTGCCCCCGTGCTCGTCGAAGCTCTCCTTGATGAAATTCTGGACGGCCGTCAGCATGCCCGCCATGATGTGCTCGTCCTGGTCGGGTCGCAGGCGGCGCGTGTAATGCTTGAGAAGCATGCCCGTCGGGGTCATCAGGAATATCTCGTCTATGATCGTCGGCGACGAACGCCAAATCATGAAGAACCCCGCGATGTTAATCGACGCGAGAGCCGCGGCGAGCCCGACGAAGAAGACGCGGGTCATGTCGTCCTCGAAGGGTATCACGAACGCGGTGACGACAAGCACGATGAAGATGGATATGGACATGATGGCTAGAGTTCCAATTCTTACGTCTTTCTCCATCGAAGTGGATGATTGTAGGGTACTGAGATAAGGCTTTCGATGCTATTGTCAAGAATACGCTGGGAGAACAGCAACCGATGTCCTTTGACAACGAATAAATACGTATGTCCCCGCTTCTGGCTCGACGGTGTGGAAAGAAGGCGTGTGGCTGATGAAACTGTTCGAGTACAAGGCCAAGGAGCTGATGAGGAGATACGGGATCCCTGTCCCTGAGGGATTCGTGGTGTCCTCGCCCGACCAGATAACCGAAGTCCCGGGCCCGGTCATGGTGAAGGCACAGGTGCTCATCGGCGGCAGGGGAAAGGCGGGCGGAATAAAGTCCGCGGAGAACGCGGACGAGGCCAGAGAGGTAGCGTCATCCATTCTCGGCATGGACATAAGGGGGTACACCACAAAGGAGGTCCTCATAGAGAAGAGGATCTCCATCGAGAAGGAGATCTACCTCGGGGTGACGGTCGACAGGAGCCGCAAGTCCGTCCTGATCATGGCCTCCGCCTCCGGAGGGGTGGAGATCGAATCCGTGCCTGAGGACAAGATACTCATGGCGCCCGTCGACCCGTTGATAGGCTACCAGACGTACATTGGCAGGAGGGTGGCGGCGTTCGTCGGTCTCACAGGGCCACAGGCGAAGCAGCTGGAGGCGATATGTCGCGGGCTCTGCGACCTGGTGACGAAGGAGGACGCCGAGTTGGCGGAGATAAACCCGCTGGTCGTCACCTCGGACGGCGAGGTCGTCGCGGGGGACGGCAAGGTAACGATAGACTCGGACGCGTTGTTCAGACACGAGGAGTACGCTGGGCTCAAAGAGGACCTGACCCCGCTCGAGGAGAAGGCGAGGGAGCTGGACATCGCGTTCGTACAGCTGGACGGGAACATAGGCGTCATCGCGAACGGCGCTGGCCTCACGATGGCCACGCTGGACAGCCTCAACACCTACGGCGGCAAGGCGGGAGTGTTCCTCGACCTCGGAGGCACGGACGACCCTGAGAAGGTGAAGGAGGCGATGCTCCTCATGGAAGAGGCGAACCCCGCGGTCGTCCTCGTGAACATATTCGGTGGGATCACCAAGTGCGACACGGTCGCCGAAGGGCTCCTGGAGGCGATGGAGGAGAAGGGCATCGAGGCGCCCATCGTCGCCCGGATCAAGGGCGTGAACGAGGAGAAGGCGCGTGACATGCTACGGGACGCCGGGATGATACCCGCGTCCGGGCTGAGCGAGGCGGCAGAGCTGGCCGCCAAGGAGTCCCTGAGGTGATGATGGATGGCAGTTATAGTCGATGCTGATACAAGAGTCATTGTCCAGGGGATCACCGGGTACCAGGGGACATACCATTCGAAGGCGATGATTGAGTTCGGGACGAAGGTCGTCGGAGGCGTGACTCCCGGAAAGGGCGGCCAAGAGGTGCACGGCCTGCCTGTGTTCGAGACGGTCGTCGAGGCCGTCGAGGAGACTGGGGCAATCGCGTCGTGCGTGTTCGTCCCGGCACCGTTCACGAAGAGCGCGGTGCTGGAGGCGGTCGATGCGGGCGTCAAGACCATCGTCGCGGTGACCGAGCACGTTCCGGTCCACGACGCGATCGAGTTCGTGGCCGTCGCGAGGGCGAGGGGGGTCACGCTGATCGGGCCCAACTGCCCGGGCCTCGCCGCGCCGGGGATCGCGAAGATTGGCATCCTGCCCAACAAGATATTCAAGGCCGGGGAGACCGGGGTTGTGTCCAGATCTGGCACGCTCACGTACGAGATCGTCAACGCAATGACGGAGAGCGGGCTGGGGCAGTCGACCTGCGTCGGTATCGGCGGGGACCGAGTGCCCGGCACCGGCTTCGTGGACGTCCTCAGGCTGTTCGAGGAGGACGACGAGACGAAGAGCATCGTGATGGTCGGAGAGATAGGCGGCACCGCCGAGGAGGAGGCGGCGGAGTTCATCACGCAGCACGTGACGAAGCCCGTCGTCGCGTACATCGCCGGCAGGACGGCGCCTCCGGGCAAGCGGATGGGGCACGCGGGAGCCATCATCGCGCGGGGCAGGGGCACCGCGGAGAGCAAGATCAAGACGCTCGAGGCAGCGGGAGTCAAGGTGGCGGCGCTGCCCACGGACGTCCCGGGCCTGTTGAGGTGACCGCACCGTGATCGCACGGTTTCGCCATCATGATTACATAGTATGAGCACATGGTGAAGGAACGACATGACTGAGGAGCTGGATGCGGTCTTCTTCGACCTCGGCGGCACTCTGGTCGACATGAGCGTCCCCAGAGAGGACCTGTGGTCGGAGGTCCTGGGCGGACACGGCGTCGATGTCGACAGGGGGAGGCTGTCGGGCGCGTTGAGGAAGGCGGACAGGGAACTCGACGAGGCGTTCGCCCGGATACAGGGAACGGACGAGGGACCGTTCTGGAAGGCGTACGACGACGCGGTCCTAGGCAACCTGGGAACGGAGGTCGACTCCGAGCGTTTCAGGTCCGACCTGTCCGAGGCGTTCGGCAAGGTCGTCCCAGACGAGAAGGTCTGGACGGACTATCCCGACGCAAAGCCACTTCTGGACCGGCTCGGGGAGAGGGACATACGGGTGGGCCTCATCTCCAACGCCACGGACCTAGCGAGGAGGGTGCTCAGGAGGCTCGACATGGAGAGGTACTTCGACCCCATCGTGGCATCGTCCGAGATCGGGCATCGCAAGCCCGAGAGGGAGATATTCGACAAGGCCCTCCACGAGGCGGGGGTGGCGCCCTCGAGGGCGATATACATAGGCGACAAGCTCGCAGTCGACGTTTTGGGAGCGAGCAGGGCGGGCTTGAACGCGGTGCTCATAGACAGGGGCGCGGTCTTCCCGGACGCTCAGTGCGTGAGGATAACGAACCTCTCTGCGCTGAGGGCGTTCCTGTGACGTCGTCAGAAGTCGGGATACTCCGGCAGGCCGAGCTTTGAGAGATGGCTCGAGTCGTTCATCGCGACCGGTTCGTACTCCCGGTGCCTGACCTTGAACACGGACATGGCGCACGGGTCGTGCTTGTACTTGCCGATCGCGTTCCGCTTCTCCCCCATGAGGTAGGCGGTCATGAGCTTGATCGGGACACGATGACTGACGATGACAACGGTCCCGGTGCCGTGGGTCCACAGGACCTCCCTGAGGGACGAGTTCACGCGCTTCCACGCCTTCTTCATGCTCTCGCCACTGGGAGGCCTCACCTTCCAAGGGGTCCGAAGCCATTTCGCGTAGTCCCTGGGGTAGAGGCTGGCGACCTTGTCCTCGGCGATGCCCTCCCAGGTGCCGTAGCTGATGTCCGAGAAGCCGAACTCCTCCCTGACCTGGATCGAGTGCGGGGCGGCTATCCTCCTGGCCGTCACGAGCGAACGCTTAAGCGGGCTCGTGTAGACCGCCTCGAACACCTTATCCTTCAGCGCCTCGGCGGTGAGGTCGGCCTGGGCGATGCCCTCCGCGTTCAGCTTGACGTCCCTGCGCCCGCGAAACACCTTCGCGCCATTCCAGCTGGTCTCGCCGTGACGTACCAGTATGAGCTCCATCTCGGACATGTCCGGTCACTTCGCATGCCGTTCATGCTATTTATCTGCTGCCAGGGAAGGCCCGTGTGGGCATTCGCTCAAGTCAGGCTTCGCCTCACGGGTTCGGCCCGGTCCACTCGGATACCGCGATCGAGTCGGAGAGGTAGATGGTCATCGTGACCTTGTCCGCGGGCAGGAAGCCTATCCTCATCACCTCGTACACCGAGAACCTGAGCACCACGTAGCAGTCTTGTACGCCGTTCTCGGGGAAGGTGGCGTGCACGTACCCGAGGGACATGTTCCCCAGCTCGTCCTTCTCGGTCATCCAACCGATGAGAGTGTCGTCCTCGAGGTACATCGACACGTTCCTGAGGGATATCTCAGTCCCCATGAACCAAAAACCGCCTGATTCCTCAGAGACCTTCGTAACCATTACCTCAAAAACGGCATCTATTCCGACCGTCGCGTTGGGCTCTCCGGCGATGGAGACGCCCCACGTCGTCGTGCCCACGCTCATGACGCTCGCGATGATTTGGACGTTCTGCTCGGCGACCTCGCTCCCGAGGTTGGAATACTCCGGGGAGTCGACATACTGATTCCCGACGACGGACATGACCGGCGGGCTGATCAGGGTCCACACGACCAGGATCACGATCACGGCCGCCAGCACTATCCAACGGCCTATGTGCCGGGGCTTGGCCCGCTCCTCCTTCGGCTTCCTCGGAGGGCGTCCCTCGCGCTCGTACTCCTCTATCCACATCTCCTGAGGATCCCCGTCGAACTCAGGACGAGGCTCCTCGGCGGGAAGCGCCTCGACCTCGGCGTCCTCGGGCGGGGGAGGCGGCTCGGGGGCGTTCTCCTCTTCAATCTCCTCTAACAGCTCTTCGAAGTCGTCCTTCTCGGAAGCCAAATCAAGCACCCATCCTTGCCAGGTATCATCGCCTGCCGCGGAAATCAATCTTTCGCAACGCGCACGAGAACACAAGGTCCTTCACGCGGCAAGGGGACGCGCACGTCCTGCGGACGGGGAAGGTGTGTTTCCACTGGAACTACTGGACTTTCCGAGGGCCAGAGCAACGCTTTTATACAGGACGACATATAGCGGAATTCCCGGCCCTGCTAGAGGGCAACGCCTAAATAACGTTGGCTTGCTAGATTAAGGGTTGGATCATGCACCCGTGCAGTTTCTGCCCGGGGAAGATGGTTGAGGGGCAGCGGGCGGGAAGGACCCGCGGGCTCCCGTGAGTGCCGATCATGTGCAATCCGGACGTGTGCTGAGTCGACATGCTAGCGGCTAAGTAAACCGCTTGGGGAATGGCTCGGTTCGGGCGCCGAAGAAGGTCGTGCCAAGCTGCGATATGC
>DUGQ01000207.1:430-3932 GCA_013331315.1 Thermoplasmata archaeon | reverse complement strand
CGTAGTGTATCTTCTGGCAGTTGTCGACGTACTCCGCCCTGTCCGAGCGGTCCATGGTGGTGATCGACGCGGTGTAGTTCTGCTCGTACTCCGGTGTGGAGTACATATTGTCGCTCCACCCGTTCCATGAGTTCTCCGATTGGCAGAAGAGCATGTAGTTGGGGTCCGGGTCGGATGACCAGTACCATATCGCGGTGTCGTAGTTGTAGGAGTACACGACGGCGCCTAGCTGCGCCTCCGGCATTATCCTGTAGTTCAACTCTATGCCGATCTTCGCCCATTCGCTCTCGAGGTACATGGCGATGTCCTTTTCCTCGGGGGCCTCCTGCCTCACAACCATGTCGTAGGTCAATGGCGTGTCCTCGGGGACGAGCCCTTCCTGCACGGCGTAGCTGTCCGCGGTGCAGACTCTCACAGTTGGCGACCACGGCGTGAAGAGGTAGCCTCCGGCTTCGAGAAGGGCGTTTGCCGCCGCGAGGTCGAAGTCGTATCTCTCCTCCTCCGTCAGCTCGTAATGCCATTCCTCGTTGGCCGGCGGTATCAGCGTCGACCCTTCATCGGCCAGGCCTTGATAGTAGGCGTCGACAATGAAGGTCTTGTCCGTCGCCATCGTCATTGCCTGCCTTATGGTTGGGTCGAGCCTGGAAGGGTTGTCCCCGTATTCGCTCATGCATATCAGCACGTGGGTCCAGTACTGCGTGCACTTGGGCCCGTCGAATGTCTCTATGTCCGTGACACTACCTTCGAGGACATCGTCTTTCAGTACACTGTACTCCTCAGGCGGCAGCTGAGCGACGTCGAGATGTCCCTGCTGCAGCGCCATGGACAAGGCCGTCTCGTCGAGGTAGAAGTGCATCTCCACGCGGTCGAAACGCGTCTCCACGTCCCTGTCGGCGGCCCAGTGGTAGTTCGGGTTCTTTACGAGGGTGATCTTCTCACATTCGAGGAAGTCATCGTAGATCGTCTCGGTGGCCATGAACGGGCCAGATCCGACGATCGGCGGGTTCGAGCTGGCGAACACGCCGGTCCAGTCGAACCCGATCTGCGCCACCGTCATCGACTCCAGCAGATGCTTCGGGACTATCGGCATGAAGATCGAGTCGGCGTACGCGACGGGCATGGGTTCGGTCGTCGCCCGGTCATAGAAGTGGATTCTGACCGTGTAGTCGTCCATCTTCTCCGCGTAGTCCATATAGAACGCGTAGGGCTGGTACGCCCACATCATGGCGTAGTAATCCGCGTTCAGGTTGACTGTGAATACCACATCGTCGGCCGTGAGCGGTTCGCCGTCGTGCCATCGGGCGTTCGGCGTTATCTCGTACTCCCAGACCGAGCCGTACGGCGTGTAGTCCTCGGCGATCTCCCAGTTCAGGGCTAGGTTGGGGGTGCTCTGGAGGTCGCTACCGACCGCCTGTAGCGAGTCATACAGCAATCCGTAGAGTATGCGGGACGTGTCCGTCATGCCGATGAACGGGTTGAGGCTGTCGACCTTCTGCATCACTCCCAGCCTCAGCACGGTCTCTTCCGTGGGCTCCCCCTGAGATGAGTTGGATACGTGCATCGTCGAGATCATCGAGAAGGCGATGAAGGCGCTGACGATTATCATCCTTCTCGACGGCCCAATCCATTCAATCCGGTCCTTCAATTCGGCCACCCTCACAGATGAAACGCCTGACCCGCTATATAACCTCCCTCTCGAGCCCAGCGCACGGCACTGGAAGTGGCCACAATCGAAACAATTAACCGCATCGTGGGTCTTTCCGCGTCAGAACACAGGGGAGGTCGATGTCCTGCCTTCGGAAGCGACGATGATACTACGGAACGGTCGAGTGTTTACGGTTAATGACGGGCAGCCCTGGGCAGAGGCGATAGCGGTCGATGACGACAGAATTGTGCTTGTCGGTAGCAACAGAGCGGCCGACAAGCTTGCGGGCGACAGCACGGTCGTGATCGACGCGAAGGGCCGGCTAGTCCTTCCAGGGTTCATCGACGGCCACATACACACTTCCATGGCCTACCAGGAGGCCTTCTGGGCCAGACTGGGGGAGGCCGACTCCCTGGACGGGATCGCGTCGATCGTGAGGAAGCACAGGGACGAGCATCCCGAGGACCAGATGGTGTGCGGGAACGGCTGGAGGTACGACGCCGTGCTCTCGGGCGGCAAGTTCCCGAGGAAGGAGGCCTTGGACGAGATCGTATCGGACAAACCTCTGCTGATAGTCTCGTACGACGGATGGGTCGGCCTCGGCAACAGCAAGTTCACAGAGCTGGCCGTGAAGTCGTTCGAGGGCAGCCCCGTGGAGCTCGGCGCGATGGAACGGGACTCAGACACAGGCGAGCCGACGGGCGTGTTCCACAACCCAGGGGACCTGGTGTTCCTGGCAGGAGATCTGTCACGGTTGATTCGCGAGAAGGAGCTGGACGGGCTGAGATGGATCTTCCGGAGACTTCCGGAATATGGCGTAACGAGCGTTCACGACGCTCAATCCGACTTCAAGACGCTTGCCGAGTACCGCAAGCTTCGGGAGGAGGGCGGACTTCTCGCAAGGGCCTATGTCGCGTACAACTACGAGAAGACCACGACCGAGGACGACCTGCGCAAGTTGTCGGAGATGACGAAGGACAACGACGACTGGATACGGTTGGGCGCGATCAAGCTCTTCATTGACGGCGTGCTCGACTCCCACACGGCGGCGTTGTTGGAGCCGTACAGCGACGACCCGTCGGTCAGTGGCAAGACCCGGTACTCGCCCGAGCAGTTCAAGGAGATCGTGACGATGCTGGACGGCATGGGTTTCCAGTGCATGACCCACTCGTGCGGCGACCGCGGGGTGAGGACGGTCATGGACGCCTACGAGGCTGCCGCGGAGGCGAACGCTCCTCGCGACAGACGTCATAGGATCGAGCACATCGAGATGCTGTCCGAGGCGGATGTTCCACGTTTCAAGGAGCTTGGCGTGATCGCGTCGATGCAGCCCCTACATGCGGTCCCTGTCTACGACAAGGCGCTGGAGCGCGCCGCCGGCTCCGAGAGGATGAGCAGGTCGTTCCCCTGGAGAAGTCTGGAGGAGGCAGGTGCGACGCTCGCGTTCTCGAGCGACTGGTCGGTCGCGGACATGAACNNTGCATACACCCTGAACGAAGCTTACGCGTCCTTCGAGGAGGATGTCAAGGGATCGATAGAGGGAGGCAAACTCGCGGATTTCGCGATCCTCTCAGAGGACCTGTTCGAGATAGATCCGAAACGGATTGGTGATGTGCAAGTCCTGCTCACTGTCGTGGGCGGGAGAGAGGTCTACAGGTCTACGACCTTCTAACTCCGAGGCATGACTAAGGCGCCTCGTCCTATGTCCTGCCCGTTCGTCTCAGGTACAGGATCACCACGACTGCGACAGCCAGCGCGCTGACCACCAACGCGGTCACCAGGATCTGCGGCGAGAGTTCATCGTCTTCCGCCACTGGTTCCAGACTGAAGTAGAGCGAGCTACCTGCCCATTCCATG
>DUGQ01000207.1:0-256 GCA_013331315.1 Thermoplasmata archaeon | reverse complement strand
TCCACGAACCTGCTGTAGTTCTCCTCGTACGGAGTCGAGTAGTACCAATTATCACTCCAGCCCAACCACGCGTCATGCGTTTGAACGTACAATGCGTAGTTGGGATCAGAAGGGAGGGTCCACTCCCAAATCCATAGATCCCAGTACTGTGGACAGTATGTGTAGACGAAAGGAGCGAAGGCCGCCTCAGTGAGAATTCGGTAGTTCACATCCATCCCTATCTTGGCCCATTCGGACTCGATGTACATCGAGTCCG
>DUGQ01000193.1 GCA_013331315.1 Thermoplasmata archaeon | reverse complement strand
CGTCGCCTGGCTGAGCCCCACCCTCTCCGCGAGCTGCTTCGCGCTTATGCGCCTAGGATAGTCATAGTATCCCATCTTCCGGGCTGTTCTGATGAGGTCTCTCTGCTTGTCCGTGAGGCACTCCGTCGGGCTGTGGTTGCGGAAGGTGGGTTTCTGGAAGCTCACGTTCGTTATCTCGCCGAAGTCTCTGACCGCCTCCAGCATCTTCCTGAGTTCCTCGTCTTCCCCTATACAGGCAAAAGAGAACCGGTCTATCGCCTTGATGATGGGCACGTCCCATATGACGTTCAGGTTGAGCTTCTGCGTGAGTGCCAGCAGCTCGGCGGGCGTTGTGACCTTCGCCATTATCGTGCAGGAACTCTCGTCCTCCTTGATCACCTTGATCACGCGGGTGACCTCGGGCAGATTCAGGTCTGCGAACCGGTAGCCGTCCTTCATGTGGACCTTTGCGATACACACCCTGACCCCCTTCTCCATGTCCAGCTTCAGAATGTCAGTGATCTCAACATAGTCGACAAGCTGGAAGTACTCACGAAGCGGGTCCATCAGTGAGGAATGAGGCCTTCCCTCGACGACCATCCGTCTCATTGGGGGTCGAATCACCCCCCGACTATATAAACTGCCGTCTATGCACGGCACTATCCTTGAGTATCTCATTGGTTTTCGTGTGGACGAGCGTGAGGGCGATGGTCACTCCAGAGGCTAGGCAAGAAGGCATCACTTCGGATGCCGCCCGAAGCGGGTTCGGCAACCGATACACCACATCTCTCCTCCTGTTGCTGGGAGCCATCGGCGTCATGGTCATGTACGTCGAGGCAATGGCGATCCCTTCCCTCCCTTGGGTGATGGCCGACTTCGGCCTCGGCCAGGAGGACTACGCCCTCGGCTCATGGATTGTCACCATCTACCTGGTCGTAGCGGCCGTGGCGATAGCCATCTTCGGGAAGCTCGGGGACATCTACGGACGCAAGAAGATGCTCCTCGTCGCCATGTCGATATACACCGTCGCGGTCACGCTGACCGGCTTCTCAAGGGAGCTGTCGGATTCGATCTACCTGATGATATTCTTCCGGGCGATCCAAGGGTTGGGCATGTCGGCGTTCCCCTTGGCTTTCGCGATAATCAGGGACGAGTTCCCCAACGAGAAGATGGCCGTCGCTCAGGGTGTGATATCGGCTATGTTCGGCGTGGGCAACGCGTTCGGCCTCGTGGTCGGAGGCTTCGTCACCGAGGAGTGGGGCTGGCAGTGGACCTACCACACTGTCGTCCCGTTCGCCGCGATCGCCACTGTCATCGTGGCGCTCAAGGTCCACCCGTCAAGCTCTCGCGCGAAGGCCAAGGTCGACATACCAGGTGGAGTGCTCCTCGCGTTCACCCTGGTCACGTTCCTGGTCGGAGCGACAGAGGCAAGGAACCGCGGCTGGACAGACCCTCTGATACTCTCGCTGTTCGCGATCTCGGCGGCGGCCTTCATCACCTTCGCATACTGGCAGGGGAGGGCGAGGGAGCCACTGATTCGCCCCTCGCTTATGAAGGTCAGGGACATCGCCCTCTCCAACACGCTTGGATTCATGGTGGGCTTCGCGATGCTCCTATCCTCTCTGACCATAACCGCCATAGCGAGCTACGGCTTCGGCCTCGGCCCTCTGAAGATCGGCATGCTGAACCTCCCGATGTCGGTCATGATGTTCGTCCTCGGCCCCGTCGCGGGCGTCGCGGTATCCAAGTTCGGACCGAAGTGGCCGATGACACTGGGTATGTTGGTCGCCATAGTCGGTTTCGTGTACCTGGACCTCTACCACGGCTCTGAAATGGAGCTGATAACCGGCATAGTTCTCATGGGCTCGGGAATCGTATGCGCGATGGTCGGGATGATCAACATGATCATCATCTCCACTCCCAGGGAGGAGACCGGGATCGCCACTGGCGTGAACATAATCGTTCGGACTTGCGGCGCTGTCGTGGGGCCCGCCCTCGCGACGGTACTGATATCCGACGAAACCAACCCAGACGCCTACGGGACCGTGTTCAGGTTGGGAGCCGTGTTCCTCGCAGTTGGCGCCGTGCTCACGCTGTTCATGAGCAACAGGAAGGTCTCCGAGATGGAGCCCTCAGGTCGTGAACAGCCCGCGACGGTAGAGGACGAGGCGCCTGCCTGACGCCCGGTCCTGCAAGAGTACTTACACGATGGAGGGCATGACGCCAGCGCATCGAGCGGGGTCGATGCGGCGCGTGGGGGATATGTCAGGGACCGAGTGGCGGATTGACGAGACCGAGCTTCTGACCCTTTCGAAGGAACTCATCAGGATACCAAGTGTTTTCACGAAGGAGGACGAGATATCCAAGTTCGTCCTCTCCAAGTTCGAGGATTGGGGGTTCTCGCCGAAGGCGTTGCCGGTGGAAGGTCACGGGCCCTGTGTGGTCGTACAGACAGGGGATCCGGAGCTGCCCTCGATAGTGTTCAACGGACATATGGACACGGTCGAGGTGATGGAGGGATGGATCCACGACCCGTTCGGAGCGGTCGTAGAGGACGGAAGACTGTACGGGCTCGGCGCTCTCGACATGAAGTGCGGCTTGGCGGCGATGATGCTCGCCTTTCGAGAGCTCTCCTCGTCGGACAAGCTGAGGGGCCATTCCCTCAAGTTCCAGGCGGTAACGGGTGAGGAACTCTCCGGCGGAGGCACGAGGGCGGCGATAGCGAACGGTGAGCTGGACACCGCGAAGGCGGTCATAGTCGGCGAGGGATTCGGAGGGCTCAGAGCCGTCACCAACGGCCGGCGTGGCGGCTCGTACTTCGATTTCGAGGTGCGCGGGAAGGCCGCTCACGGGGCAGCGCCGCATCTCGGCGTCAACGCAGTGGTGGATGCCTCGAGGCTCATCTGCGAGCTGGAGCGGATGCCCATGGCCACCACCGAAGGTATCATGGCCGACGATTTCTCGCCTTTGAGGGAGTCTCAGACTGTCCTGAGGATCGCAGGGGGCGGCGCCAGCCTGAGCGTGCCGGACAAGTGCACCGTGCGTCTGGTGCGTTGCACGATCCCGGGAGGGAAGGTGGACGTGACGGATGACATGAGGGCTGTGGTGGAATCCGCCGGTCTGAAGAGCGAGGTGGAGGTGCGGTTCAACGACGCCCCCGTGGACCTTTACCATCCCTTCCGGACCGATTCGGGTTCGCCGCTCGTCGTCGCGGCCGTCGAGTCGCTCGAGGAGCACACGGGTGTCAGGCCAGCGCTCGTCTGCGGAGTCTCAGAGGCGGACGACAACATCATTGCGCGTGAGCTGGGCCTTCCGGTCATTTGCGTGGGACCCGGGGAATCGGGCGAGCTGGCCAGGTATCACAAGCCTGAGGAGTGCGTCACTGTCTCCCAGCTTCCGACAGCTGCCAAGGTCTACTGCTCCATAGTGGAGAGACTCTGCGGTGCCTAGCCCTACTCTCCCCTCGCCTTCTGAGGCCCTCTGAGCAGCATGACAGAGGCGCCCTCTCGGCATGGGCTCCACCAAAGCTCGCGCGGGTACTTCGTCGCCGCGCATGCTCGTGCCCTCTCCAGGGACGTTGCGCCACTCACGAGTCACTATCTCTCGCCGCGGATCACTCCTCGTTCCCCTTGCCGGTCAGCTTCTCGTAGACGTACATCCTCTCGTTCTCCTCTTCGACCGGATAGAGTCTCACGCCACATGCCTTGCATGTCCTCCTGTCCGCGGGATTCGCGGCGTCGCACTCCGGGCATCGTGTCGTTCCGGAGACGGCCCGTCTCACCGCGCGTATCCTGTCCACGTCTATCCTGAAAAGCGTCGCCGCCAGGTCTTCGTCGGGCATGTCCTCACCACATCCTCTGAGAAGATATCCGCGCGGGTTGTATAAAAACAAAGGCTCGGAAGCCCGAGATCGACTCCCGGGCTTCGGGAAGTGGTTTGGGATGGGTTCGTCTAGGTCGGGGGGACCGCGCTCAGTCCGCCCTGTCCTTGTTGACCGTCTTGATGCACTCCTCGACGATGTCGAAGCCGGTATCGAGCTGTTCCTCCGGTATGTTCAGAGGCGGGATGTACCTGACGACCGACTTGCCACACGGGAGCAACATGACACCCTTCTTGAAGGCGAGCTCGGTTATCCTGTCCCTGCTCTTCGCCGCGTGCTTCTTCGTCTTCCTGTCCTGGACGAACTCGTGGGCCAGCATCATCCCGACACCCCTCGTGTCGCCGATGATCTCGTACTGGTCCTGCATCTCCACGAGCCTCTTCTTCGTCTTCTCCCCGAGCTTCGTGGCGCGGTCCAGGAGCTTCTCCTCCTCGATAACGTCGAGCGTCGCAAGCGAGGCCGCGTGGGACAGCGAGCCCCCGCCGAAGGTGTTGGAGTGCCTGCCGAACCTGCCGAACGCGAGCTTGGCGCCGACTATCGTCGCGCCCAGCGGCAGCCCGCCACCG
>DUGQ01000140.1:296-18304 GCA_013331315.1 Thermoplasmata archaeon | reverse complement strand
GTCGCGCGCGCGAACGAGAAGACGCTGAGGAAGATAGAGAAGATACTCGGCGAGAGGAAGCTCAAGGCGGTCCTGTCGGCGATCAAGACGAAGGAGCGCGCGCCGAAGAAGAAGGCGGAGAAGCCCCCGAAGAAGGTCAAGATAACCAAGAAGGAGCTCCCGAGCAAGATAGAGCAACAGACGCCGCTCGAGGTGAAGATGGCCAAGACCCTGGCGAAGTCGGGGAAGGCGCTGCCCAGGGCGGTCCTGCAGGAGCTGGCCGTTCGAATAGACGGCGCTGAGCTGCCGGAGAAGGTGGTGAACAAGATCCTCGACCTCGCGGTCGAGAGGTTCAGCAACCACATCATCGACCCAAACGAGTCCGTCGGGATCATAGCGGCCCAGAGCATAGGCGAGCCTGGCACGCAGATGACCATGAGGACCTTCNNGTCGGCATCATCGCGGCCCAGTCCATCGGGGAGCCCGGCACCCAGATGACCATGAGGACCTTCCACTACGCTGGTGTGGCGGAGATGAACGTCACGCTGGGATTGCCGAGGCTCATCGAGATCGTTGACGCGAGGCGCGTCCCTAGCACGCCCATCATGGAGATACACCTGGCCGAGGACGTCAGGAACGACCTCGAGCGCGTGAGGGCGATGGCATCCGACATCGAGCGGACCACGGTCATAGACATCGCGGACGTCGAGACCGACATAGGGAGCATGGAGGTCGTGGTCAAGCTAGACAAGCGCAAGATGGAGCGCAAGGCGTTGACGCCCGAGGAGGTGCTGAAGCGGCTGGGCAAGGCCAAGGGCATGAAGGGCCTGGTCGAGATGCGAGAGGACAAGGTCGTCGTCAAGTGCGACGAGCCATCCTTCAAGAAGCTGCTCAGGCTCTCCGAGGACACCAAGTACACCCCGATCAAAGGCATAGAGGGCATACACAGAGCCGTCATCCGCAAGGTCGGCGGTAGCTACGTCATCTACACCGAAGGCTCGAACCTGGAGAAGGTCCTGGAGATGGACGGCGTGGACAAGACCCGGACCACCACCAACAGCATACTCGAGATATTCGAGGTCCTGGGCATCGAGGCCGCGAGGAACTCCATCATCAACGAGGCGTCCAAGACGCTCGAGGAGCAGGGTCTCACGGTCGACATACGGCACATCATGCTGGTGTCCGACCTCATGACCAACGACGGCGACGTGAAAGCCATAGGCAGGCACGGGATATCCGGGCGCAAGTCGAGCGTCCTGGCCAGGGCGGCGTTCGAGATAACGTCCGCCCACCTGCTCAGGGCCGGCATGACCGGCGAGGTCGATTCCCTGGAGGGGGTAGTAGAAAACATTATAGTGGGCCAGCCAGTTACTGTCGGCACTGGCGCTGTGAATCTGGTCTGGTCTCCGGCCAGGAGCAAGGGAGGTGACAAGGAATGATCGACATGGCAAGGGCGCTCAAGACCGCCTCTGCGACCGGCAAGGTCAGTATCGGCCTCGCCGAGACGAGGAAGTCGGTCAAGAGCGGCGAGGCGAAGCTGGTCGTCGTGGCATCAAACTGTCCCTCGAAGGACGAGTTCCTCGCGAAGGGCTCGAACAAGGCGATCGAGTTCCCCGGGACCAACGTCGAGCTGGGCGCCGCGTGCGGAAAACCCTACGCGATCTCCGTGCTGGCGGTCGTGTCTCCGGGAGATTCCAATATACTGTCGGCATGAAGAAATGAGTGGTCGTATGGGCGACATCACCTTTACGGGGGATACCCTCCGGTACATTTCCCTTTTCGAGAAGATCACGAACACGCAGGTGAAGGACTGCATGGAGACCGAGGAGAAGCTCGTGTTCGTCGTCGAGAAGGGGCAGGGCAGCAGGGCCGTCGGGAAGAAGGGCGAGAACGTCATCCGCCTGAAGAACCTCACGGGCAAGAACATCCACGTCATAGAGTACTCGGACGATCCTGAGACGTTCATACGTAACGTGTTCCATACGTATAGCGTTCAGTCCGTCTCGCTTGAGACGAGGGGCAACATCGTCCACGCGACCGTGACCGTCGACCCCAAGGTCAAGGGCAAGGCGATCGGCAAGAACGGCAAGAACCTCCGGATAGCCCGCGAGGTCGTCAGCAGGCACCACAACGTTCAGAGCATCAGCGTCGCCTGAGCGGTTCCCGCTCGACCTCGAGCCTATCCGCGGTGGGGTACTCCTCGACTATGCAAGAGTCCATCTCCAGCTCCGAAGCTATCTCTCTCAACACCCATTCCGCCACCTCGACCCTCGCCTTCTCACGGTCGTGCCAGACGAGCTCCGGAGGTACATCGTACTCCTCCAGTAGCATCCGGATGACCCTGGAAGGACTCTCGGATTCGATCACGCCCTTCACGAGCGTGCCGTCCTCGGTGAGGAGCTCGTGCGGTCTCATCACGTTCCTGCCCCTTCTGGTGATCCTGCGTCTCAGCTGGACGCCGTCCTTGAACGACGATGAACAGTAGTGGAGCGGCGTCTCGTGTCTTTCCCCGAGCAGTGCCATCGCGAGCTCCTCGCTTCCGGCGACCCCGGACGAGACATCGTCCTTGACTACCATCCCGAGCTTCGCGAGCCTACGCCAGTTCGTCTCCGAGAATTCCAGCTCGTTGAGGTTGACGAAGTCCAGGCACTGGTCGTCCGCGAACGATACAAGGGCTCTGAGTCCGTCCTCATGGCCCGGCAGGGCTGGAACCTCGAGCCCGACGGACATGCCTCCTTTCTTGGCGACAGAGATGGCAGTGACGAACTCCGTGCGCGCGATCCTGCTCCAGACCCTGTGTGGAGGGTGGAAACGTATCTCGTCGAGACCCGCCTTGGCGACGCGCTTGACCAGACGCGTGTCCATGGTCGAAGTGTAGAGGTGTATGTGGTGCTCGCTGCCGAAGGCCTTCTTCAGCGCCCTGATGGAGGCCACGGTGCGGTCTGCGCTCAGGAGCGGGTCTCCTCCCGTGATGCCTGTTCCGAGCGCCTCCATGGTCCTGGCCTCCCGGACCGCCTCTGACACTTTGCCTATCTCGCCCTCGTTCGCGAAGAAGACGTCCCGTCCCTTCTTGCTGAGCGAGAGAGGGCAGTAGACGCATCTGCGCGCGCATTTCCCGGTGACCAGGAGCACGAGCTTGGCTCCCTTCTCGCACAGCACGCATCCTTCCGGCAGCCTGCCCGTGTAGGCGGCCCCGTTGTCCATCCTGCGTATCCCGCTCACGGGCAGATAGTAACGGCAGCTCCGTAATAAACCGTCGTCCGTGCGGCCACGCAAAAGGCTAAGAACCTCCTAGTGTCATGGAGCGCACCATGGAGCGAAAGAGCGGGGTGATCCTGGCCCTGGACGTCACGTCCAGGGACGAGGCGATCTCGGTCGCGGACGCCGTGCGCGACCACGTGGACGCGATAAAGATCAACTGGCCGCTGATACTCGGGGGCGGATCTGACATCATTGGCGAGATGGCGGATCGCAGGCCCGTCATATGTGACCTCAAGGTAGCCGACATACCCAACACGAACAGGTTGATAGTCGAGCAGGCGATGGCCAGGGGCGCCGAGGCGGTGATCTGCCACGGGTTCACCGGTTCGGACTCTGTCGAGGCGTGCGTCGAGGCCGCGAACGGCCAGGTCTTCGTGGTGACGGAGATGAGTCACCCCGGGGGCAGGCAGTTCACGGCGCCGGTCGCGGAGGAGCTAGCTCGTCTCGCGAAGGATGCGGGGGCGAGGGGCATAGTGGCGCCCGCCACCCGGCCCGAGCGCGTACTCGCCCTTAGAAACGCGATAGGCGACTTGGAGATCATCAGCCCGGGCGTGGGGGCACAGGGTGGGAAGGCGTCGGACGCCCTCAGGGCCGGCGCGACCTACGTGATAGTCGGCCGGGCGATATATCAGGCGGAGGACCCGCGCGAGGCCGCCAGGCTCATGGCCGAGGAGGCCAAGACGGGCCTCTGAGCTCGCACTGGCACTTGAGCGACTCGGGATGACCTAGCGTGACGTGCCAGATGCCTCAGAAAGCGACCCTGGTCGTGCACGTTCTTTCCGATAACGTATATATAGCCCTCCCGGTATCGGTGGGCTACTATCACTAGGTGGAAGAGTCGTTGGCTGAGACAAGGGATGATCCTCCTAGGCCGCTTCTATCCAGGCTTTTCCGCGGGGGGGAAGCGCCTACCGGATTCAGCAAATGGTTTAGCGCAAACTGGTCAGCGCTAGTGATGCTGATATTCATATTCCTCTTGGCCCTGTTCCTGCGTTCATACTTCGCATATGACATCTCCGCGGAGAACGACTACATCGTCTCGGGCGGGTCGGACTCGTACTATTGGCGGAGGATCATCGATTACCACGTCGAGACGGGCGACTCCCTGTATTGGGATTACCTGATAAACTTCCCCAACGGCCTGAGGAACCCGAGACCGCCGTTCTACAGCATGTCCGTGGCGGTCCCGGCAGTGGCGACCGCCGACCTCTTCGACTCGGTCAGCGACGCCGTCGGCTTCATGTTCGTATGGTCGACCGCCTTCTGGGGGGCCCTCACTGTGGTCCCCGTCTACTTCCTGGGGAAGGAGACATTCGGCAAACGAGCGGGGCTGATATCGGCGTTCCTGCTGGCGATAATGCCGACCCATGTCCAGAGGAGCGTGCTGTCGAACGCGGACCACGACGCCTTCATCCTGTTCTTCGTCGTACTGACATTCTACTTCCTCCTCAAGGCCGTCAAAACGCAGGAGCATATCCGATGGGTGGCCAATTGGAGGAGTCCCGCCAGCATTAGGGCGGGCCTCGGTGACTACTTCGCCCGCAGCAGGACAGCCATCCTGTACGCGCTTCTCGCGGGGACGGCCTTCGGCTGTGTCATCATGGCATGGGTCGGGTTCGCGTACGTCGCCGTGCTCATCCTGGCGTACCTGCTCATCCAGGTGCTCCTGAACCGGTTCAAGGACATCGACTCGACCAGCGCGACGTTGCTCGTGATGATCTGCATGGGCTTTGGGTATCTGATCGCCTTCCCGGTCTACTACGAGCAGTCGTTGATCGCGGTTCGGTTCGATGTGCCCATCTACCTGTTCGCTGCCGCCATATTCTTCGCTCTCCTGTTCGTGGTGTCCAGGGACTACCCCTGGACGATGACCGTCCCGGCCATAGGACTGATCCTCGTTGTGGGCGTGCTCGGGATCATCGCGCTGTACCCGGAGCTCGGTGAGGCGATAATCACCGGTCAGGGGTACTTCGTCCAGAACAAGCTGTACTCCACCATCGCCGAAGCGCGCGCCCCGCAGTTCAGCGAGTTAGCGATGTCGTTCGGTATGGTGACGTTCTTCCTCTCGCTCATAGGCCTGGTATACGCTCTGCTCAAGATACCTAAGCAGACCACCGCGGGTTACATATTCATCGTCGCCTGGATGTCAGCGGCCATATTCATGGCCATTTCGGCGGGCAGGTTCATGTTCAACGCGGCGCCGGCATTCGCCATCGCGGCCGGCTGGGTCGTGCTCGTGATGGTCGACAAGCTGGACTTCAACGGAGTCAGGAAGTCGCTCAAGGGCGCGAGCGGGTCGTTCAGACACATATTCAGGAAGAGCGTGAAGGTGAGGCACATCGTCGGGGCCATGTTCCTGGCGTTCTTCATCGTCACCCCGAACGTCTGGTTCAGCGTCGACGCGGGCATACCGTCTGAGAGCAAGCGCGAGTACGACAGGCAGATATACAGCAGCCTGCCCGACTTCATGCGCCCATCTGGATACGACGCCGTCAACGGATCGAACTGGTACCTTGGGGCGTTCGGGTACTCGCTACCCCTGCCGACACAGTACTATCCAGCCGCGTGGGATTGGTTCTCGACCCAGGATTCCGATGTGTATCCCGAAACCAGCCGACCGGCGTATGTCGCGTGGTGGGACTATGGTTTCGAGGCCGTGCAGGAAGGCAACCACCCGACAGTCGCAGACAACTTCCAGAACGGTTATCAGCTGGCCGGGAACACCATCATGGCGCAGTCGGAGGAGGACACGATCGCGCTGTTCTGTTACCAGCTTCTGCGGACCGGCTACATTAAGTACGACGATAAGAAGGCGTCCGTCCTGGCGCTTCTTGACACCTACGGCATGTCCGTCGATGAGATGGAGCACATACTCATAGGCCCCGGCGACGAGATAATCGAGATGGTCCTGGACGACCCGGACCTCTACGGTCCTATGGCCACAGACATGAGCGTGGTCAACGCGCGGGTCGTGGCCGCACGCGAGTTCCTCGCCGGCATGGGCATCGAGAAGCTCGTGTCGTTCTACGACGACCTCTGCGAGAGCCTCGGCTGGGAGATACGCTACTTCAATGTCGACTCGAGGATGTTCCCGTACGCCGCCACGAACACGGGGATATTCTACGCGCCCGCGAAGCTGTCGGACCGCCGCATAGTCGGCGGTTCGATACCGATCGACTTCTTCGAGATCAAAGCCGTCACCGATAGCGGCTCCACGTTCAGCCTGGACCAGGTGACCGCTGGCATGAACATCGTCGACTACACGATCGAGTACAAGGACATGTTCTACGACAGCATGTTCTACAGGGCGATGTGCGGGTTCAGCGGGTCGGATGTGGGGACCGCGGACACCGGCCTTCCCGGCGTGACTGGCGCGGTCAGCGCGCAGCAGCCCATGCCGGGATGGAACATGACGCATTTCAAGCTTGTATATCGGACGGCCTACTACAACCCGTACCCGTCGGGGGAGGCCTCGCTCCATCAGGACGCGTGGGAGGCCGTCAGCTACGAAGACGCCGTCGGGCTCGCTGAGCGCATACAGGCGGGGGAGATCGAGGGCGTGATCGACGTCAGCGCCAACTCCCTTTACAGGTACGGCACCGTCTTCCTGAAGTACTACCACGGGGCCTATGTCAACGGGACGGTCACCACCGATGATGGGGCAGCCGTTCCAGGCGTCAGGGCGACCGTTCTTGACGAGTACGGCATCCCTCACGACGTCGTGTTCACGGACTCGAATGGCGAGTACTCCCTCCTAGCGCCGTTCGGCAACCTGACGGTAGTCGTCTCCTCGGGGGACGCCGCCCTGAACACGAACCTTCAGGGCACGAAGGTTCTCGGATCATTCAAGCTCAACGTGACGGACGACCAGGCCATGAGGGTGAAGCAGGACCTCGACCTGGACGGCGTCTACGATTACATCATCACGAAGGACTTCAAGGTGGAGGGCGCCAGCATAACCGGGGATGTCTTCTGGGACGTGGACCTGGACGGCAACTACACCTCGAGCGAGGACGTGTCCCTGAGCGAAGGCACGGTGTATGCCAAGAACCAGGCGAATGAGGTTGTCTACTCGTCGGAGCTTTCCGACGGGTATTACAGCATGGCCGTTCCACCTGGCAAGTACACGGTCTACGCGAAGATCATGGGCTTGGACATGCTGATGGCCGAGCAGGAGAACGTTACCTCCGGCGCTGAGAGCACCGTCAACCTGCCGATGGAGCATGGGACTGTCCGGGGCAACCTGACGACCGCGGACGGTGTGCCTCTGGCCGGAGTCGACGTGTACCTCCGCATGGCCAATTACGATTGCGAGTTCTCCACGACGACGAGCTCGACAGGTGCGTTCCTATTCGAGTTGGTCGTGCCAGGGTCGTATGCGCTCGAGATAGACGACCCCGATTGGATCCTCTTCCAAGAGGTCGTCTCGCCCAGGAACGGAGGTCTCATATTCGACAACTACACCGCCTTCGAGCGGACGACGGTGAAGTTCCGGGCCACCCTTGACGGCGCGTCCGTTCCGTATGCCGCGTTCACTCTCACGAACGAACATTACTCTCCCGACCAGGTCTCGGGAGTCGCCGACAAGTTCGGCATGGTGGTGGTGGATGTTCCCGCTGGGCATTGGACCCTCTATGCCGCGTACATGACCGGAGAGGGCGATTACGCGGGTCTCGTGTCCGTCGATACGACGGACCGCAGCCAGGCTACCGGCGTCGTGGAGATGGAGACGGCCCACGATGTCAAGATAAGCTGCAGGACTTCGAAGGGTGCGCTCGTTAAACAGACGCCGGTCATATTCGTGGCCGAGGACGGCAGGAGGGCGATGTTCCTGACCACCAGCCTCGGAGAGGTCCAGGGATTGCTGCCGGCGGGCGACTACGAGGTGATGTACTGGGCTATCGCCGGGAATGGCATGTACTCCGGCACCCTGACTGTCGACGGCGACATATCGGACCTGAGACTCTACGCCGAGGACGCCGTGATAGTGTCGGGCTACCTCTGGCTGGACGAGGACAGCTCGGGCGGCATGGGCGCGGAGGAGACGAGCAGCTACGCCCTGATGATGGCGACCGACCACTACGGCCGGACCTACTACTTCAGATCCGGCGACGACGGCCTTTACAGGATGTTGGTCGCTGAGGGCAAGCGCATCACCGTCTCGCTGAGGGAGCCGGGATACTCATCATGGACGTTCTCCGCGCTCTTCGGAAACGCCGCGCAGGACGTCACCATGTTCGCGGAGCCGGACCCAGTGACGGTCACCGGGCGCGTGTCCGTGGACGGCATCGGCGTGCGCGGAGTCGAGGTGACATTCGCCCCCAGGCTCTTGACTGTCGACGGCGTGACTATCATATCAGGCACGGGCGGGTACTTCACCGCCCAAGTGGCGCCTTCGGAGTACACCGTCATGGTCGACCAGGAGTACGGCCTGCTCCCAGGCGTTTGGATTCAACACGAATCCCCGGAGGTCATTAGTCCCTCAGGCGATACGATAACGCTCGACATCTCGCCGATAACGAGGATCGAGGTCTATGGCAACGTCTTCGGCGCGTCCGAGGACATCGAGGTCACCCTGACGGGACCCGAGGAGGTCTCGGCGGACGTGACTGTCTTCTCCTACACTGCGCTCGTCATGCCAGGCACTTACAGCTTGCACGGCTCGGGCACGACCGGCTCTTCCGTGTTCGTGGGCACGCTGCATGTCGACGTGTCCGCATATTCACGCGAGTTCGACATCTCGCTCACCAAGTCCCACAGCGTGTCGGGGACGGCGTACATAGATTCCAACCCGGCGTCCAGCGGTACATGGGTCGTGGCGACGGCCGAGGACGGCGCCCAGGTGACGACCAAGACGACCCAGACGGGTCTCTTCACCCTCGAGCTCGCCACGGGCGACTACGAGATATCCTGCCTCCTGGAGAAGACGGCCGTGGTCGATGGCCGCACTCTGTACGTGGAGTACGCCTCGTCCGACTTGATCACCGTGTCCTCCTCTGACATCACGCTCAACCCGACGCTCGAGCTCAGGCTGGACAACACCACCTTCAGCGGGACGGTCCGGGGCTCCGACGGCCTGCCGACGCAGGCGCAGATCGTCCTGACGCCGAACACGATATACGGTCTCGGCGTGACGATGTACACGACCTCGTCCGGGGACTTCTCCGCGCAGGTGCAGCCCGGTGAGTACACGCTCCTGGTGAAGCGTCTCCAGGACAAGCGCGTCTATCTCGGCGTGGTGGAGCTCACGAGGAACACGCCGCTGGANNCATGGACATCACACTCACCGAAGGCAAGTACCTCTCGGGCAGGGTCACCGCGTCGGGTTCGGGGGTCCAGACCAGCATAGACATCGAGTCAGGGGATGCCAAGCTGGCGGCCACATCAGACTCACAGGGTTACTTCACCGTACTGGTTTCGTCGGGCTCATACAAGCTCTCGTCAGAGGTCGAGAGGGTCGAGGGCGGGATGGCCATAGGCTACTCCGCGACCGAGACCGTGGAGATCTCCGACTACGACGCGTACACCGGGCTGGTGTTGGACAGGGAGGACAAGCGGTCAGTGAGCGCTTCTTGGAGTTCATCCGTCGCTCTCCCCGCGGCCCCGGGCGAGACGGTGACCTACTCCTTCACGGTCGAGAACACAGGCAACATCGGGGACGAGTACTCATGCGTGTACTCTGGGACCGAGTTCGAGGTCGAGTTCGAGCCTGAGTCTCAGTTCATAGATTTCGGCACAAACGGCAACACGGCGACCTTCGTTGCCCACATAACGGTTCTGGACACCGCCCCTGCTGGCAACACGACCGTTCCGATACAGGTGCGGTCACAGACCTCGTCTGCCGCGAGGACGGACCTGGACCTGATGGTCAAGGTGCCGCCAGTCTACGGCGTGAACATCGTGGTCTACGAGCACGGCGAGGCGGTCCGGTCGGATCTGACGAAGACCAGGATCGCCGTCGAGAACACCGGCAACCTTGAGGCCGACATCGGCGTGGAGATAGCTAATCTGATCGTGCTCGAGGAGCACGGCTGGGAGGCCAAGCTGATACTGGTCAACTCGGGTGAGGAGGTCGACGAGATCACCGTCCTGATGCAGGAGTCGCTGGACCTGTACGTAGAGTACACCGCCATCAGGTCAGACCCCGACCCTGATATCGAGGCCACGGTGAACGCGTGGTCCTTGGTCGACCCGGGTCAGGCCGCCGTGGCGGACATCCCGATACACCTGCCGGATGTCAGCATCGGACCCGGTGGCCTGGATGTCATCAGGGACGACGTGTCGTACGAGTACGACGCCTCCAACCTGTACGTGAACCTCGGTCTCGTGATCGCGATCGGCGCGCTCCTCGGCACGTTCATGCTTCTGAGACGGAAGAAAGGCCTCAGTCGCAAGTGGGGCAAGAAGAGAGGTGAGAAGCCATGAGGGCGACCCGCTCTGTCGTCAGGGGCAGGATAGTCGTCTCGATGCTTCTCCTGGCCTTCGCGTTCCCGGCCCTCCTGACGGTCCCGTCCATGCAGAACGCGGGAGCGTACAGCGATGTCATCATGCAGTTCGACGGCCCCGGCTTCGCTGGGAAGCTCGAGAAGGTGTCGTGCACGCTCACCGTGAGCGGCGGCCCAGCCGGCGACATCGGAGGGAACTTCACGTACAAGGCGGAGGTCGTGGCCGACAACAAGACCGGCTCGTCCGTGTCGCCATCATCTGGTTCGTCGAGCAGCGGCGTGTTCAAGATGAACATAACGATGCCGGGCGAGGCGCCGCAGACGATCAAGATCAAGTTCAACGTCTCATCCAAGGATCCTGCGACCGGTGACTCGGTCGAGAAGGTGAGGGAGTACGAGATCGAGGTCGTGGATCCAATAGTCATAAGGGCCACCGTGTACAACGTCGGCGATGTGGAGGCTAGGAACGTCACGGCGAAGTTCTACGCGGACGGCGTCTACCTGGGCATGAAGACGTTCGACCTGGCCGCTGGCGGCAGCAAGTCGGTGTCCTACAACTGGACCTGGCTGCGCATCGACGAGGGCAAGCACACGGTGACGGTCGTCCTTGACAGCGCCGACGACATCGTGGAGTTCTCGAGCGGGAACAACGTGTACACGATGACGGTCTACATCGGCGAAGAGGGCAACATACTCGGTGGCGTGCTCACGATAGGCGTCGTGATCATGTCCGTGTTCGTCTTCCTCACGTACTTGCAGAAGCCCGTCCGCAAGAAGAAGTGAGTCGCCGACTGGCATCAGGCGCCGGGGGATAATCTCAAATACGATTCACTCTGTTCCCGTGGCTCGTCAGGGAAGCGATTGCCTTGTCAGAGAACATCATTAACCTATCGGACGCGGACTTCGACAAGATCGTGAAGAGTTCGTCCAAGCTGGTGATCGACTGTTGGGCCCCTTGGTGCGGCCCGTGCAAGATGCTCGCGCCGACCTTCGAGGCGTTGGCGAAGGACTACGAGGGAAAGGTGGTGTTCGCGAAGCTGGACACCGACCAGGCCTCAAAGACCGCCATGTCGCTGAGCATACACAGCATACCCACGTTGATATTCTTCAAGGATGGCCAGCAGGTGGAGCGCATGACCGGGGCGCATCCGAGGGCGAACATCGAGGCGATGTTGAAGAAGCACTTCAAGTGAGCCTCACTCGCCGGACCTGCTCATCAGGTCCTCCAGTTTGTCGTGCAGCCTCCTAGCATTCACAGCGACGGCCACGTCCCCCCTGGTCTTCTCGAGCAGGCTCCTCGCGACGTCCTGCTTGTGCTTGACGGCCGCGATCGCGTCTGGGTAGTCGAACCTTATGAGGGCGTGGTACAGGTCCTCCATCCTATCAAGGAAATGGCTGGCCTTGTCGACGTTGCCCTTTCTCAGCTCCTCCAGCGCGAACCTCCTCAGCTCGCCGACCACGTCTCCGAGCGCGGTAAGGTACGGTGCGCTCCCGACCCCGAGATCCTCGGGGAGGGGCACGTCGTCCCTCTGCAGGAGCGACATAACGATGCCGACCTCGGCGTATTCCTGGAAGGCGCTCTCGACGTAGCCCGTCCTCGTCAGGTCTGGATGTTCCGCCAACAGGCTCGACAGCCTCGAGACCTCGTCTTTCAGATCTGAGAGCTGGTCCTTCACCTCCTCCCCACGGTGAAGCCCCTTGAGCGCCGACCCGGAGAGGCGGACGACCGCTCTTGACGACTTGAGCGCGATCTCGCGTATCTGGTCCTTCTCGTCGAGCTCCGCCTCTATCTTGGCTATGACCGTCTCCAGGCTCTTCATGTGTGACCGCCCCTGACTTCTCGCATGTGGCGAACCCTCGCCTCGAGTAGATCCTTCTTGCCGATATCGTGCCTCACCGCTATCCTCCCTGACACATGGCGGATGGCGTTCTCGGCGATCATCTCGGCGTCCTCGACGGAGTCGGCCACGCCGACTATCCCGGCGGACCTGGAGGTGGTCGTGAAGAGCGCGCCGTCCTTCTCGTTCACATTGGCGTAGTACAGCACCGCCCCCATCCTGGCGATGGATTCCTCGTCTATGCTTATCTTCTCCCCCGCCATGGGCTTCGTGCCATACCCCTCTGGGACCACGTACTTGCAGACAGTCGATGTTGACCGGAATACGGCGTCGGAGGGCGCGACTCCTCCGCCGGCCATCTTCTCGCACACCGCGGCGAAGTCGCTCTCCAGTATGGAGAGGACATTCATCGCCTCTGGGTCGCCGAACCTCGCGTTGAACTCCACGACCTTCGGTCCCTCCCTCGTCAGCATGAACTGTCCGTAGAGCGTCCCTTTGTACTCCGTCCCTTCCTCTCTGAGGGCGCCAATGACGTTCCTCATGATGTCCACGGCGTCCTCGTAATCGTCAGAGTCGAGGAAAGGCAACAACCCGCCCGCCTGAGAGTACGACCCCATGCCTCCCGTGTTCGGGCCGGTGTCTCCCTCGAACGCCCTCTTGTGGTCCTGCACGGCCGGCATAGGCGCGAGGGCCTTGCCGTCACAGAACGCCTGAAGCGTGAACTCCTCCCCGATGAGCTTCTCCTCGATCACCAGCTGGGCCCTGCCGCCTATGCGGTTGTCGAAGATGTCCTTGGCGTAGGCCATGATGTCCTCGACGGACATCAGGTGCTCTCCGAAGACCTTCACTCCCTTGCCCCCCGTGAGCCCGGTCGGCTTGACGACCACGTTCTCGCCCAGCTCCTCGAGCCCTTCCTTGACCTCGGGGAGGTCGTTGGCGACGACGAACCTCGCGCTGCCCTTCATCCGGTGCTCCTTCATCAGGTTGCGCGTGAAGCTCTTCGAGGTCTCTATCCTCGCGGCGGCCATGCTCGGGCTCGCCGTTGGGATGCCCGCCTCCTCGAGCTTGTCCGCGATTCCCACCTCTAGAGGCGCCTCGGGGCCTATCACGGCGATGGAAACCCCCTTGGACCTGGCGTACTCGACCACCTTCGGGACATCCATCTCGTCGACCAACATGCAGTCCTTGGCTCTCCGCGCGATGCCCGGGTTGTTGTTCTTCATGCAGGCGTATATCTCAGCGTCCGAGCGCGCTAGCGCCTCCACGATCGCGTGCTCCCGCCCCCCGCCTCCAACGGCCAGTACCTTCATCTGAGCTCCCGGCCGGTGCATCTAGTTCGCGTCTTAAGTATGTTGTTCCCGAGACCCTCCGAGGCCCCTCGCAACCGGCCAACATCTGTGCCAGCAAATCATTTAATGCGACAAATCCCATCTACCGCCCCATGAGGTATCCTGGCCGGGTCGGGAAGCTACTGACCGATGCGGGGGCGGACGTCGGCGACGAGATAGAGGTCCTGCGGGGAAGGGAGGCGCATCGCGGAACCCTGATGCCCCATCATGACTTCAGCGGCCATGACATAATCACGATCAAGCTCGCGAGCGGATACAACATAGGCCTGTCGGTGGAGAAGGGAGCGACCGTCAGGATCGTATCGAAGAAGCAGGCCAAGGCCGCCGTGAGCCGTTCGCTCCCGCCCGACTCGGAGAAGAAGAACGTGTCGTTCATCGGGACAGGCGGGACCATAGCCTCCTATGTGGATTATCGTACGGGCGCGGTACATCCCGCGAAGTCCGCGGAGGAGCTCGTGTTCTCCGTGCCGGAGCTCATGGACCTCTGCGATGTCAAGGCGAAGGTGCTGTACTCGATATACAGCGAGAACATGGAGGTCACGCACTGGCAGGAGCTCGCGAGGGCCGCGGCGCAGGAGCTGAACGAAGGGGCATCCGGCGTCATCATACCTCACGGGACGGACACCATGGGGTTCACTTCCGCTGCCCTCTCGTTCATGTTGAAGAGCCTTACTGGACCCGTCGTGTGCGTCGGGTCGCAGCGGTCATCGGACAGGCCATCGTCGGACGCGACGATGAACCTGCTCTGTTCCGCGAGATTGTGCGTCGAGAGCGACCTCGGCGAGGTGGTCGTGGTCATGCACGGCAGCACTTCGGATGCTGGATGCGTCGTCCACAGGGGAACCAAGGTACGCAAGCTGCACTCGTCGAGGAGGGACGCCTTCCATAGCGTGAACGCCGAACCAGTCGCCCGTGTGGAGGGAGGCGAGGTCCTGTTCAGCTCTGAGTACTCGAGGCGCGCCAAGGGACCCGTCGAGGTCAGGGACAAGATGAACCCCAAGGTGAGCATGCTCCACTTTTACCCGGGGTTCGAGCCGGAGCATTTCGACATGATCGCCGCTAACGTGGAGGGCGTCGTCATCGCGGGCACGGGCCTGGGACACGTATCCGAGAGGCTCATCGAGTCGATTGGCCGCGCCGTCAAGGACGGCGTCCATGTGATGATCACCACTCAATGCTTGTACGGCGCTGTCAACCTGAGCGTGTACTCGACAGGGCGCGACATGCTCGCCGCAGGCGTCGTGCCCCTCGGCGACATGCTTCCGGAGACGGCGTACGTGAAGCTCATGTGGGCCCTGGGGCAGGCCGTCGAGCCCTCGGAGGTCCGGGAGATGATGCTCACCAACGTGGCCGGCGAGATCACCCCCAGGAGAAGTGTTTGAAGTGGACTATCGAACGCTGGGCCTGAGGGTCGGCATAGAGATACATCAACAGCTCAACACAGGCAAGCTCTTCTGCGAGTGCGACTCCTCGCTGGTCGACGACCACAGGCTGGAGTTCGTCAGGAAGCTCAGGCCCACGCAGAGCGAGATGGGGGAGATCGACAAGGCGGCTCTCGAGGAGGCCGAACGGAAACTGGCGTTCAGGTATCAGACCGTGAGCTGCTCGTGTCTCGTGGAGGCGGACGAGGAGCCGCCGCATGACGCCAACACGCTGGCGATCAGCGCCTCTCTCGAGATGTCTGTGCTGCTGAACGCGGCGCCCGTCGACGAGATACACTTCATGCGGAAGATAGTCATCGACGGGTCGAACACGTGTGGCTTCCAGAGAACGGCACTGATCGCCACCAACGGCATGCTGGAAGTCGATGGCAAGAGAGTGTCCGTGCTCTCGGTCTGTCTCGAGGAGGACGCCGCGAGGAAGATTTCCGAGCAGGGCTCCGAGGTGACGTACAGGCTCGACAGGCTCGGCATACCGCTTATCGAGATAGCGACCGGCCCCGACATGAACTCGCCGGACGAGGTGAGGGTCGTGGCGTTCCGCCTTGGCTCTCTTCTGAGGGCGACTCGAAAGGTCCGGCGCGGGATAGGCACGATCAGGGAAGACCTGAACATCTCGATATCTGGGGGCGCCAGGGTGGAGATCAAGGGCGCCCAGGAGCTTAGGCTCCTACCGACGTACGTAGAGGAGGAGGTGAAACGTCAGCTGGCGCTCCTCGGGGTCAAGGACGTCCTCAGGCGCCGCGGAGCGACGAAGGTCTCGTCCGAGCCGGTCGACCTGACGCGCCTTCTTGAAGACTCGAAGTGCAAGGTGCTCGCCTCGGCACTGAAGTCCGGCGGGAGGGTCCTCGCTGTGAAGTTGCCGAAGTTCGCCCACACGCTCTCGAAGACCGAGGATGGAGTGGTCAGGCTGGGGGCGGAGCTCGCGGCTCACGCCCGCGTGGCTGGCGTGAAAGGCCTCTTCCATTCGGACGAGCTGCCGGCGTACGGCATCACCAACGAGGAGGTCATCCTGATCTCCGACGCTCTCAAGATGGGCGACGAGGACGCCTTCGTGCTCGTCGCTGACAAGCCAGAACGTGCGAAGGCCGCCCTCGCGAGGGCCGTGGACAGGGCGAACATGGCATTGGAGGGCGTGCCCGAGGAGACCAGGGACCCGCTCCCGGACGGAAGGACGGTCTACAGCCGGCCGTTGCCCGGCAAGGACAGGATGTACCCCGAGACCGACGTTCGGCCAATAAGGGTGGATGGAGAGGTTCTCGAGACCATCAGGCTGAACATGCCAGAGCTTCCCGAGGAGACCGTCGACAGGTTCGTCAGAGAGTTCGCCCTGAGCAAGGACCAGGCCGACGCGCTAATGGGAGCGGGATTCGATGACGAGTTCGAGCTACTCGCGAAATCCCTCGGCAACCCTCAGGTCGTGGCGCGGATATACCTGCACGCCTTCCCCGAGCTGGAGAAGGCAGCCCTGTCGACCGCAGGACTGGATGTGGAGCTGCTGAGGGACTTGATGACGCGGTTCAACGAGGGGGCCTTCGCCAAGGAGGCGATACCGGAGCTTCTGGCCTGGCTCGTGCGGAACGGCTCCCGGGATGTCTCGACAGCGATGGAGAAGTCGGGAGTGGGCGTCGTGAGCGGCGAGGACCTTGAGGCCGTGTGCGAGCGCGTCATCAGGGAGCGTGAGAAGTTCATCAGAGAGCGGGGCGAGGCGAGTCTCGGACCGCTTATGGGCGTGGTCATGAAGGAACTGCGCGGGAAGGTCGACGGAAAAGTCATCAGTGAGGTTTTAGGCGAGAAGATACGACAGCTCCTGTCTTGATATTCTTCTTCGCCAGCACCTCGAGGAAGCCCTTGCAGTACTCGATCGCCGCTCCCTGGTCGTCCTCCCGACATTCCAGGAAGCTCCTGCAGAGCTCGTCCAGGCTCTGCTCGTCGTTGTACTTCCTCTTCCTCTGCTCTGCCATGGCTATCCCCTTCCGATGGGGATTTGGTGGATGGCTGATGAGACTTTATAATACTTCTGGCTCACTTATCATCGGTCGGATTGAGCGGGTCGAACCTGTACGCGAAGATCGACTCGAAGAACATGTGTTTCTCCTCTATCATGGTGGATTGGTAGTGCTCCCTAGCTCTCCTCAACATCGATCTGAGCCCGCTCAGGGATGACAGGATCATGTATATCCTGCCTCCAGGGGCGAGGCGCTTCCTGGCTTCTTCGAGGAACACCGCGGACACCTCCGTTCCGTCCATCCCGCCGCTCCAGGATGTCTCTATCCAGGCGGTAGACGTGTCCTCCACGGCAAGGTAGGGGGGATTGAAGGCGATGACATCGAAGATCCCCTCGACGTTCTCGAACAGGTCGCTCTCGACTACGTCGACGTGGACATCGTTCCTCATCGCGTTCCTCCTCGTGCATTCGACGGCGTGAGGGTTGATATCCGCCGCCGTTACGAGAGCGCCCGCTTTGGCCGCGTGGATGGCGATCAGTCCAGACCCTGAGCCCATCTCGAGGAACTTCTCACCGGCCTTCACTTCGATGATGTCGAGTAGGAGGTAGGAGTCGTCGCTCGGGTTATACACCTCGTCGAGGAGGTCTATGTCGACTGACAGGTCGAGCTTCATCGGGCTCATATCGCATGTGCGATGCTTAAGGTTTTACTACTAGGCCGCATTAACCTGACAGGCCTAGTCTGGGCA
>DUGQ01000140.1:0-243 GCA_013331315.1 Thermoplasmata archaeon | reverse complement strand
TCCTGGTACAAACAGTTCAGCTACTCCATCGTAGCCAGTGCCGCCTGTGTAGCCGTCTTCGCTATCGCCGTCGCCGCTTCGGACACCCGTTTCATCTCCGATAGCACGTTATTCTCCGACCTGGCGTTCACTCCGCATGATCTCGCAGACATCGACAGAGTTTATACCGTGTTGACGTCGATGTTCGCTCACGTGTCTGTTGGTCACCTGTTGTTCAACGTCCTCGGCCTGGCCTTCCTGGGA
>DUGQ01000113.1 GCA_013331315.1 Thermoplasmata archaeon | reverse complement strand
GCTCGGTCCCGATCGCCGCCGTCGGCCTCGCCCTTTCAGGAAGCATGGAGGACGTGTTCGACCTGCGTCTCGTTGGGCTCGCGCTCATAGTCAACGCGTGCGTGCTCTTCGCCGCTGAGCGCGTGGGCAGGGGCAGGGAGAGGGAGGTCCGCCTGAAGGACGCGATCATCATCGGGATCTTCCAGGCGGTGGCCATCATACCTGGGATATCGAGGAGCGGCACGACCATCTCGGGTGGCATATTCAGAGGTCTTCAACGGGAGATGGCGGCGACTTTCGCGTTCCTCCTGTCCGTCCCCGCGCTTCTGGGGGCGTTCGCGTTCGGGGTGGTGGAGCTCGAGAGGTACGACGCCGATCCGGTCGCGCTCGCGGCCGGGGCCTTGGTGGCGTTCGCGGTCGGGATACTCTCGATTGACGCCCTCCTGAAGGCCGTCAGGGGGGGCAAGCTCTGGGTGTTCGGAGCGTACTGCGTGGTCGTCGGGCTCCTGGCGGTGGCATACACCCTCTGAGCGCCTCGCTCTCCTGGGGCGAGAGAATCATTCCTCTTCGAGGGCCTTCTGTATCTCCACCGCGAGTTCCATCTTCTTCCGCTCGGCCTCCTTATTGCGCCTGCGCCTGATAGGGTACGCGATTATGAGCGCGATCGCGACGACGGTGCCCGCGACCAGTATCCACTGCCAGTTCTGTTCGATCAGGCCCTCTCCGGGGTCGGGCACCAACGGATTGGTCCCGTGGACGAACTCCTCGAGGTTGTTATACCCGTCCCCGTCCGGGTTGCCCGTCGGCAGGGCCGAGAGGCCGTTGAAGTAGTCCATCTCCCACCAGTCGGCCATACCGTCCAGGTCGGAGTCGGGGACGGAGTAGACGGCCGTGAAGTTCACGCCGGCCTTCCCTGAGTTGTCGATCACCGTGAGCTTGATCTTGTATAGACCCGTGTCTCGGAACTTATACTGCTGCTCGGTGGCGTAAAGATACTCCAGCTGCTCGTTGTGGTCGATCTCCCAGACGTAGGTCGTTATGAACCCGTCGCTGTCGTACGACTCGACGGCGCTGAGAGTGTAAGTCGTGTCGTTGGAGACCGCGTCCGGGAGCGCCGATATGACGGCCACTGGAGCGCCTTCCTCCTGTAGAATGGACGCGACGAGCTCACGCTCTTCCGGCGCCGAGGAAGGGGATAGGCATAGCCACGCCATTGTCACGAACACTGCCCCGGCGATGACGGCCATCGAACGGAAGCCGCCGCGTATGTCGCGCGAGATACCTTGCATGAGACTCACTCCTCAAAGGGTGCCCGATGTGGTCTGTTGCATAGACTGTTCCGCGATGCTTTCAGTTTCCGATGCCAGCCCGTGGTTGTCAGACCGCCTGAGAATTCGTATGATGGAGATATATTAGTTGCTACTGCACAGCCATTTGGAGGCCGCTCGACGCGGCCTCCTTGAGTCAAGGCGGTCGCGCCACCGCTAGGAGTCGACCGACAGAAAGAACTAAGTCGCGCGAATTCCTTGCAAAACGCGCGACAGATGAACCTTGTGACGGTCGTATGAGCATCGGACGGTTTTCCGAAATGACCGAGGAAGAAAGGAAGTTGTTCGGTTGTCCCACCTGCGGCTTCAGAATCTCAGCCAGCGTGGATTCATGCTCCAGATGTGGGGCCACGTTCGGAAAGGACGCCAAGATGGAGTGCCCGTTCTGTGGCGAGCCGGTTGATCGGGGCTGCAGCGAATGCCCTGTCTGTCGGATTCCGTTCGGCGACTTCGTCGCCAAGGTTGAGAAGAGGGTGACGGATGAGCGCATAGACACCCTCTTGACCGAGATAATCGAGACCGAGGCGAAGAAGGTCAAGGAGGAGGCGAAGAAGCTCTCGTGCCCCAAGTGCTCGTGGATGGTCGACGAGTCGGAGGAGAAGTGCCCGAGGTGCGGGAACATCTTCGCCGAGAACGTCACCTACATGTGCCCCGTGTGCGCCGCCCTGCTCCGTTTCGAGGCTGACAAATGTGAGGAGTGCGGGGCGATGTTCGCCGGCGAGGAGGGGGCGGAGGAGACGGCCGCCACCTTGGAGATGCCCGCTCCGATAACCGACGAAGTGCCTTCAGAACCAGTCCCGGTCGATGATACGGAGGAGGTTGTGCCAGTCGAGGAGGCTTCGGCTTCTGCCGAAGAGGCCGTGCGGGCGGAGCCCGAGACCGTAGAACCAGAGATCGGACGGGCCCCTGCCGAGGAGGAGATGGCGCCCTCGGAAGCCGAGGTGAGACCGCAGCCCGAGACCGAGGTCCAGTCAGCACCCGTCGAACCCGCGCCTGAGCCCGCGGAGGAGCTGCCAGCGGCGGAGGAAGAACTGCCGAAGGTCGAGGAGCCGGAGGAGCCCGAGAAGGTCGCCGAACCGGAACCTGAGCCGGCCGAGGAGGAGCCTGCCAAGCCCAAGAAGCCCGCCGTGAGGCGTGTGAAGACCCGGAAGCTCAAGACCAAATCGAAGAGGGGCTGACCGCAAGGGATAATAAGCACTTCCCGGACCCCCCACAACCGGAAGGCGCAAGTGTTATCAGTAATGCAAACGATAGCTAGAGATGTCAATCTGACTTGGGTCGTCTGCCCGGGGCTGGTTCCAGGAGGCTTGACTTGCCAGAGCGAGGCGAAAGGTTCCCCCGACCCACCAAATCCCTCGATTGCATCGGGCTATATTGCCCCGAGCCGGTGTTCCGGACCAGGGAGACGATCTCCGAGGTCCCCATCGGCGACGTCCTGGAGGTCTTGGCGGACGACCCTGCTTCTGAATCCGACATAGCCAGCTGGGCGAAGCACGCCGGCCAGGAGATACTGGGGATAGAGAAGGTCGACGGCGGTCTCAGGTTCCTGATACGGCGCAAGGCGTAGCCCGCTGGAGGAGATGAGGAGATGGCTAAGAAGATACTCTACGTTCAGACTTCGGGCCCGGACACTCCCGAGAGGCTGTACCCGCCCTTCGTGCTCGCGAGCACGGCGAGGGCGATGGGATTGGACGCGACCGTGTACT
>DUGQ01000166.1 GCA_013331315.1 Thermoplasmata archaeon | reverse complement strand
GATCCCAGCCCGCCCCCTTCGGCGGGGGCCCCCCGCCCCCTCATGGACGAGTACAGGGATAGGGAGGCGACCATCAGGAGCAGAAAAATAAACCCCGCCGCTAATCTCATGCCTATCTTTGAGAACAGACGCCTCTGGAGCCACGCTAGAGGCGGTATTGGAGCTCCCCTCCTTCTATGACCGCGGGATACACAGCGACGTCGATATTGTGGGCCCCTCCCTCGACGGTCACCACTCCCAAAATGCCCGAGAACACGAAATCCGATGTTAGTTGGGCCCTGAGATTGTCCATGGACACCTCCCCATCAGAGAGGAGCCCCCAGATCAATTTCAGCACGTCCGAGCCTATAGCCCCCTGATGGGTCAGCGGCACGCCGTATCGTTGCTCGAATTCAAGTACGAACTCTGTGTCTATCGCCGCCCCCGGATAGTACATCAACGGGGCGCTGACCAGTGCCCCCTCAGCGGCTGGCAGTCCCCACATCTCCGGAATGGAGGCTTCGACTGCCGCGAGGACGTGTCCTGAGTATCCGCTCGAATTCAGCTCCTCGAATATGTAAGGAAACTGATGCCTGAGCGCCACGACGAAGACCGCGTCATTGTCCGCCACACTCGTCACGGCTTCAGAGAACTCAGTGCTGTCCGGGGAGAAGGCGTACGATTCGGCCACACCTCCAGAAGCCTCGAAGCCGCTTACGACCTGGTTCTTGACCGGGTTCCCATAGACATCATCAAGGTGGATGATGCCGACCGAACCCGCCCCGACGTCATCGAGGGTCGCGAGAGCGGTCTCAGCCTCTCCTGTAGGAGTAACATAGTATCTGAAGATCCAATCCTTCCCCTCGGTGAGGGTCTCCGCCGTCGCTCCAACTGATATCAGCAGTATCCCATTCTCCTCCGCATATGCTGACATGGGGGTAGCCGCGCCCCTCGTGGCTGTCAGGACTGCAAGGGGATCATACCGCTCATGCGCCTCGCGCAGTTTGTCAACCGCCACGTCGGGGCTGGACTCGCAATCCATAACCACGAGTCTCACATGCATTCCGTTGATCCCACCCCATCGGTTGATCTTCTCAACCGTCAGGGTCATCGAATCCTCGATTTCTACGAGATACGACGACCACCCGGATAGTGGGAGGATCGCAACGATGGTCACTTCTCGATCATTGACGCCAGAAATGACCCACGCGCCGGAGACGATGAGAATCGCGGCCACTACAGCGCCGCCGATAATCTTCGTCTTTCGGGTGATGCTTCGCTTCTTCAGAGCGACGATTGCACCAGTCTCCTCATCATCGTTGACGGGCCGAGTGCCTTCGGGCGGGCGCTGGTCGATTCCCCGTGCGCTTGAAGTCGTTCTTGCCATGCTGCAGTCCTCCTGGAGGCCTGCGACCGTGGAGCCGGCTCCGACTGGCTCTCCGTGACGCCTATGATTGGGTATCAGGCGCATATAACCCTATTCCCGTTCCCAGGCGAGTCCTAGCAAGCCTGCGGGGTCAGTGCCAGGGTCGGGCAGATACGAGGACGGTGTCACCGGGCTCTCTTCCGCTGGTCGTTCTGGAAACGTATTAATACGCACTGCTGATAACGGAGTCGGATTGACGGTAACTGGCATGAAGTCCGAAGCTGTAGAGAGGCAGAGCACGGAGCAGGTCCTATCCCTTCTCCATCCAGTGGTCTCAGATTGGTTCAAGGCGAAGTACGATAGCGTGACCGAGGCCCAGTCCATGGCCGTCCCGCTCATCCACCGGGGAGAAAGTGTGCTGGTGTCCTCTCCGACCGGGTCTGGCAAGACGCTCACAGCCTTCCTGTCCATAATCAACGAGCTCATACTCCTGGCCGAGAAGGGCGAGCTCGAGGACAGGATATACGCGGTCTACGTCTCCCCTCTCAAGGCGCTCGCCAACGATATCAATGCCAACCTCTTGACCCCTCTGCAGGAGATATCACGGCTGTTCGAATCCCGTGGCCTGACGGCCCCAGGAATCCGGGTCGCGGTCAGGACGGGCGACACACTCCCGAGCGAGCGGCAGAGGCAGGCCAGGACGCCTCCGCACATATTCATCACCACTCCCGAGTCGCTCTCACTCGTTCTTTCGACACCCGTCTTCAGGAAGCGGTTCGAGGCGGTGGACTACGTCATAGTCGACGAGGTCCACGAGGTGTGCGACTCGAAGAGGGGTGTGGCGCTATCCGTCGCCATCGAACGCCTCCAGTATATATGCAAGGAAGAGCTGGTGAGGATCGGCCTTTCGGCGACCGTCGCCCCGGTCGAGCAGGTCGCGGAGTTCCTCTCCGGCCGCGACGAAAGCGGTCCCAGACCCGTCAGGATAGTCGAGGTCTTCGGCCAGCGCGACCTGGACCTCTCGGTCATCTGCCCCGCCGACGACATGACCACTCTCTCGTTCGAGGTCGTCAACTCGAAGATGTACGACTCGCTGAAGGAGATGATAGACGCCCACAAGACGACCCTGGTGTTCACGAACACCAGGAGCGGGACCGAGAGCGTCGTGTACAAGCTCAAGGAGCGCGGGCTGGAGCAGATAGGCGCCCATCACGGAAGCCTCAGTCGGGAGACGCGTCTGGAAGTGGAGGACTACCTGAGGGCGGGCGACCTCCGCGCGGTCGTCTCCTCGACCTCGCTCGAACTCGGCATTGATATCGGCTCGATAGACCTCGTCGTGCAGATTGGCTCCCCCAAGTCAGTCGCGAAGGGCCTTCAGAGAGTAGGCCGTGCGGGTCATCAATACGGTGGCACGTCGAAGGGCAGGATGATAGTCTTCGAGAACGATGACCTGATCGAGTGCGCGGTTCTCTCGAGGGCCGCGCACCGAAAGGCCATCGACCGCGTCTCTATCCCGGAGAACTCGCTCGACGTGCTCTCTCAGGTTCTGGTCGGCATGTCCCTTGAGCGCCCCTGGGGTCTGGACGAGACGTTGGGGCTGCTGAGGCGTTCGTACTGCTACAGGAACCTCACCAGGTCTCAGCTGGTCAACGTGCTCGAGTACGTCGGGGGCAAGCGGGATTTCGAGGGAGTCTACTCGAAGGTGTGGTACGACGAGCAGAAGGAGGAGTTTGGTAGGAAGCGCGGCTCCCGCATGATATACTACCTCAACCAGGGCACCATCCCCGAGGAGGCGGACTACAGGGTTTTCACCGTGCGAGGAACTCCCGTTGGGTCCCTCTCCTAGAAGTTCGTGGAGCGCCTGTCACGTGGAGACATATTCGTCCTGGGGGGCAGGAGCTATGAGTTCGTCCGGTCGAAGGGAATGAAGGCCATGGTGAGAAGCGCGACCGGCAGGAAACCAACTGTGCCCTCCTGGACCGGTGAGATGCTCCCTCGCAGCTTCGACCTCTCCGTCATGGTCGGCCAGTTCAGGGGCGAGATGGAATCCCGGTTGCGTCAGGGCGACGAGGCCGGTCTACGGTCGTGGCTCATGGAGGACTTCCGTGTGGACGCCGGATCGGCAAGCACGATCATCAACTACTTCAAGGAGCAGAGAACGGTCGGTCTCGTCCCTACGGACACACGGCTCGTGGTAGAGGGATACATCGACCAGTCGGGCAACAGGAACGCGATATTCCACTTCCCGTTCGGTCGACGCGTGAACGACGCCCTCAGCCGCGCCTACGCGAACGCGTTGTCGGAACGGACCAAAGCGAACGTGACGATATCCATCTCGGACGACTGCTTCATGCTGACTGTGCCGAGACATTTCACGCTCGAGGGCCTGGCGTCGGCCGTATCCTCCGACTCCCTGGAGCGGAGGTTGAGGGAGTCCATCAAGGATTCTGAGCTGTTCATGCAGAGGTTCAGGCATGTCGCGACCCGCAGCTTCATGGTCCTCAGGAACTACAAGGGGAAGGAGCTGTCAGTCGGCCGTCAACAGCTGAGGTCGCAGCGTCTCCTCGACGCCCTGCACGACCTTCCCAGGTTCCCAGTCATTTCGGAGACCTACAGCGAGATACTCGAAGAGGTCATGGACCTCGAGCACGCTCGCGAGGTGTTGACGGGCATCGAACGGGGAGAGCGTGAGGTGGAGTACCTGCCCTTCTCGTCGGTCCCGACGCCCTTCGCGCACAACATCGTGCTGATAGGCGTATCGGACATCGTCCTCATGGAGGACAAGAGCCTGCTGCTGCGCAACCTCCACAGACGCGTGGTGGAGCGCGTTCTGGGAGGAGACGCGGCGTCCGCGTTCCAGTTCGACCCAGACGCGGTCGAGGCGTACTTCGACCGCAAGAGACCGCGGATAGACTCAAAGGAGGGCGTAGAGGGCGCGCTGAGGGCGATGGGCCCGCTCAATCTCTTCAGGGAGAAGGGCGAGAGCGTCTACCGCTCCCAGAGCCACAAGTTCGAGACCGTCCGCGGGTGGGCGTTGGCCGTGCTGCGGACGGGCAAGGCGCGATCCGTGTGGGTGGGTGAGGACCTGTACGTTCACTCCGACGACCACAAGCTGTTCACGGCAATCCATTCAAGGGACATCGAGCTGAGCCAGACCGACAAGCGCATTCTGCGCGCGCTCAAGAAGAGCCCGATGGATGTCGCGTCCGTCGGCGCCAGGCTCGGCCTGTCCGAGAAGTCCGTCAGGCCGCGAGTCAGGCGCCTGGAGATGGCGAACTTGGTGCATCGGCGCGACATGACCTCCAACGGGCCAGCTTACGCCCCCTCCGAGTTCCGCGGTGTCGACAGGTCGGTCGCGATCGGGAAGGCATTGACTCGGCATTTGGAGTATCACGCGCCGATGTCCCTGGAGGACGTGGCGTACGAGATCGGCGTGACCGAGGAGGAGGCGAGGCGGCATCTTGAGGGCCTCGTGTCGAAGGGAGTCGCGGTCATGGGACGGTTCGTCGTAGGCGACAGCGTNNTGACCTCTGGGGAAGAACGCGTCTTCGACAGGGAGGACGTGCGGGCCTATGTCGAGGCGAAGCAGTTCGCCCCACTGGATTCCGTGGAGGAGTACTTCAGGAAGTTCGGGTCCGCTGGGATGGCGTACGACCTGTTCCACAGGGTGAAGGGCTTCGACATGGAGCGGTTCTATGACCTCAGGCGAAGCGGAGAATTGCTGCTCGGCAGGCTGGTCCGCGGCCGGGTCAGATACGTCCTCGCGGAGGACGTGCCGTCGTATCTCTCCGTGTTCCGTCAGGGCCACCTGAACAAGTACGAGAAGGCGATATTCTCGACTGTCGAGCGGCTCGGCACGGGCACCTACCAGGAGATCGCGGAATCCGCAGGTCTTCCGGTGGCGACCATGCGCGAGCAGTTCGACTCGTTGGACCGCAAGGGGTTCCTTCTCAGGGAGTTCGACGAAGCCGAGTATTGGAGTTCGAGGAACACCTACTCTCTGTGCACAGCCGAACCCGCCTCTGAGCACGGACACAGGACCGTAGTCGAGCGCCTGCTCAGAGGCCATGGTCCGATGCCCCTTCAACAGGTCGCCCTGTTCCTCGGGGTTGACGAGCGTCACGCGCGGATTCTCCTGGCCGACTCAGAGACCGTCGGGATACGCGTCGGGCTTGAGCGCTTCGAGATGTTTCTGATGGAGGACGAGCTCGAGGACCTGGAGTCATTCGTGGGGCGTGCTCGCGAGGAACTCCAGGTCAGGATCCTATCGCTCTACGACCCATTCCTCAGCGATCGATGGGCGGAGATATCCGCGACCTATGGCGAGGGTTGGATGTATCCTGTCGTCCTAGGCGGCGATATGGTCGGGATGATAGAGAGTTGGCTCATGGCAGGCGCCGTCGAGGTCCGAGACGTCAGGCTCGCCGATCCCGGCCTCCTCGGCCAGCTCGTGGAGGCGCTTGACCGGTCGATGGAGTTCTACAAGATGCTCGGAGTGGACATACTGCGGGTGAGGAGCGTCTTCGGCGAGGAGGTCGCGTCCCTCGGCGAGGAGGTCAAGGCCGAGTTCCTGTCCCGAGGGTTCTCCGAGTCCAATGGCATGCTCGTCAAGGGGGCGCTCGTGACCGGTTGCTTCGACCAGGCCGATCTGGTGTCGGCCACGCTCTCCCGCCAGAACCTTTCCCCGTCTTCCCGCCTTGAGTCCACCGAGGAGGCGCTGGCCAGGTACAGAGCACTAAGGTCCGACGCCGAGGCGGTCATCAGGGTCAAGCGCTTCACGCACCTGGCGGAGCTGCAGAAGACGGGTGCAGTCGTGAGAGGCTACGTCGTCCCTGAGCGCGTCGGATATTGCAGACACGAGGATGCATCGATGTTTCGGGCGGCGAGGTCGAATGAGTTGACTGACTCGGAGAGGATGGTCCTGAGGATAGTGACCGACCAGCGCCCCATAAAGCGGAACAAGCTGCTGACGATATCACCTCTGGGGCCCGTGGAGACCGTGGAGGCAGCGAAGAGCCTGTACCGGTCATCTCATCTCTACCTCGATTCCACCCTGTCGTATGTCCCGTCCAAGAGGAAGCGCACGGCGCCGGAGACGGCGTGGCGGTCCATACTAGCCTCCCTGTTCGAGGTCTACGGCGTCGCGAGCGCGGAGGCCCTCGGCATGCTTCTCGGCAGGGACCTGCGGATGAGAGAGCTCAGGAGGCAGCTGAGGGCAATGGAGGCCAAGGACATGCTCGTGAAGGGACACCTGCTGGAGGGTTCGAGCACAATCTACTGGGCGACTCCAGAGGCCTACGAGTCCCTCATGAGTGGGGATCATTTCGACGAGGTCGTGGTCCTGTCACCGGAGGACAACGTCTATCAGTTCTTGAAGGCGTCCATCAGGGATTTCATGCCTCCCGACGGGAGGTACGCGGTCCTCCGTGGCCCTGAGGTGATCGGCTCCTTCGCCGGACGGGTCAGGAAGGGGACCCTCGAGGTGGGGGAGATCGACGGAGACCAAGAATGCAGGAGAAGCGTCGACGCGTACGCGCGCATGATCGGCGTGCGTATGAGGGAGACAAGGAGCACGGACACGTCGGACTGGGAGATCATGGAGTTCTACGAGAAGAGCCATCCCGGGGCCGGTTGATCCCGCACGGTCGGCAGAGTGCAAATGTTAATGTAATGATGTTCTGAGTACTGAATCATGGTCGACCTCTCCTTCCTGGCAGCCGACCCGTACCCGCAACTGTCGCTCATAATCGGCGGCCTGCTCGCGGTCTTCCTCGCCCTGTACGGTCGAAGGGACGACTCGTACATAGATGAGCTGGGGACGGTAGTGGCCTTCGCGCTCGGCATAGGCATGCTCGTGATGGCGGTGGTCATACTACTCGAGGAGACGCTGGGCTGGTTCTCCGTCGTCGTGATGGTGCTCCTGTCTTCTTGCCTGTTCATGAAGCCGTTCAAGGACGTACCATGGGCAGCAGTCTTCGGGCTACTAGCCGGCGCTGCCGCCGCCTATCTCCTCTCGACTCTCATCCAGGGTGAGGTCTTCGGCATCGAGGAGTGGAAGATCCTGGTGGTTGTGTTCTTCGTTGTCGGAGCGATAGTGCACCTGCTGACGCACTTCCTCGAGGACCTTCTCACGATATCGACCATGGTCCTGAGCTGGAAGGCGTCGACGGTCATCGTCGGGCTGTTGGCCATCGCTGAGGGAGTCCTCTTGTACCTGGAGGACAGGTCGATCATAGGCCTATTCTGAGAAGATGCATCGCCCTTCAGGCGAGAGCATCCTCTCGTTGAAGAACAGGTACTCCTGAGCGTACCCCGCGAAACCGCCGAACCTGTCCCTGGCGAATCCGCCAACCTTCGCGTACGATCCCCTGACTCCGTACAGTCTCAGGACGGCCCTCTGGATCCACACGTCGATCGGGAACGCTTCCAGCCTGCCGAAACCGAACAGGGAGACGCAGTCTGCGACCTTGTCCCCGACACCCGGAAGGGATTTCAAACGCTCGCGCAGCTCGGGATAGGGCAGACGTCTCATGTCCGCGACCGTTCGCGTGTCCACGGAACCGCATATGCCTCTCACGTATGCCGCCCTGTAGCCCAGGCCACATCCTGCCAAATCCTCTTCGGAAGCGCCTCCGAGCTCGTCCACGGACGGGAACGCGTGAACCCCGCCACCGATATTCTTCCCGAAAGTCGACGACAGAGACTCTATCATCTTCGCGATACGCGGTATGTTGGCGTAGGTCGCGAGCGCGTAGCTGATGAGACATTCCCACTCGTCCATCTTCACGAGCCTGAGGCCCCTGACTCGCGAGAAGCCCCTGGACAGCACCTCGTCCGAGCTGAGCGCCCTCTGTATCTCCTCGATATCGTCCGATGCTCTGAGGTACGTGGACAGCGCCTTGTCGGACCGCGGGTCGCCGAACAACGACTCAGCGGCAACTCCATCGTCGCTCTCGGTCAGGCGGAGCACGTCCTCGCCTACCACCCCGGTCCACGAGCCGTCGTCTCCGCGCGCCCACCTGAAGGTCTGGCCGCATCCCAGCGTCATATCGAGGTCTATCGGGTCGACCCTCAGACGGAACCTCCTACAGTCTCGCAATGTCATTACCGCTTGTACCCGAACTTCCTCAGGAGCGCCTTCCTCTCTTCCACGTCCGCCTCGGTCTCGACGCCCTTCGACTTCTCGCCGTCTATGACACCGACGATGCCGCGGCCACTTCCGTTGTCGACTACGAGCACCTCGAGAGGGTTGGCCGTGGCGCAGAAGATGCCACACACCTCCTGGACGTCCTTGACTCGGCCAAGGACGTTGATCGGGTATGCGTCCCGAAGGACGATGATGAACGAGTGGCCAGCCCCAATCCTCATCGCGTTGTCCGATGCCACCTTCTTCAGCTCAGGGTCGTTCCCCTCCACTCGGACCAGGCACGGTCCGGAGGCCTCGCAGAAGGCCAGCCCGAACTTCGCCTGAGGAACGGTGCCGACGATGGCCTCGTATATGTCCTCCGCCGTCTTGATGAAGTGACTCTGACCGAGTATCACGTTTGTTCCTTCAGGAAACTCCACCTTGATCGATTCGATATCCATTCGCACCCCCAGCCAGAGGGACAGCGCTTCGACAAGATTAACCTTTTCACAGCGGATCGCCCTTCGACTAGAGGCGCCCTTATCAGATTGGAAAATCAAAACGGTTAACTATTTATCCAGGCATATCGTAAACTCGTTAGGTAGGTAACGAGGAGGCTTCATCGGTTGACTGGCAAAAAGGGGGAGCGTCTATGTCCCATCTGCGATTCTCCCCTTGAACCCGGAGCGAAGAAGTGCAGCTTCTGTGGCACTGACCTCAGCATATTCGACACGGAGTCCGAGGTTCCGAGGGAGGAGCCCGAGGCAGAGCCCGTCGGACCCGTGGAGGCCGCGGAGGAACCCGCCGAGAAGAAACTGGACGAGGTGTTCTTCGGGGCGGACGAGGAGGAACCCGTCGCCGCTGCGCCGCCCGCCGAGACGGTGGTCGAGGAGAAGCCCGAGCCCGAACAGGTAACGCCCCAGCCAGAGCCAGTCGTGGACGAGCCCGAGCCCGAGGCGGAGGTTGTCGAGCCTTCTCCGGTTGAGGAGGTCGAGCCGGAGGTCGCCGAGCAGCCGACGGAGGTCGAAGCCCGCGTGGCCGAGGAGCACTTCGAATGCCCTGAGTGCGGCGGCAAGGTGGAGGTCTCGGCCAAGTCGTGTCCCAGTTGCGGAGTCATATTCGCCGACGAGGGCGCGGACATGTTCCAGTGTCCTGCGTGCAACACGCTCGTCGATGTCAACGCCAGATCGTGCCCCGGGTGCGGGGCGATATTCGTCGAATCCGAGGAGGAGGCCGCGCAGGAGCGGCCGCCGGTCGTGCCCGCGATGCCAACGCCGCTGGCTCAGACTAAGGTCGAGCTCGAGAAGCCCGTCTCGGAAGTAGTCATCGAGCCGGAGGTGGAGCCCTCGGAGGAAGCCGCCGAAGAGGAGTCTGAGCGTAAAGGGCTGTTCGGCGGACTCTTCGGCAAGAAGAAGAGGAAGAAGAGAGGGCCCGAAGAGGAAGAGGAGGAAGAAGCCGAGGAGAGCAGGCGGGAGTTCCCCTCGATCCTACGTAGGGGCAGGTCCGAGTCGGAGGAGTCCGAGCCGGTGGAAGAAGAAGAAGATGAGGAGGAGGCCTCCTTCGAGCCAGAGCCCGTGGTCGAGGAGGTCCCGGAACGAGAGCCCGCGGTGATGTTCACTCCCGAGAAGGAGCCTGAGCCGGAACGGATGGCCGAGGTGAGACCGAAGCCAACCCCGCCGCCGGCCGCCCCGTCGGGCAAGCCCATGCCAACACCTCCGAGGGACAAGACGAAGGGAAAGGAGCTAGCTAGGCTCACCGCGGAGATCCAGCCGCTGATGAGGCTCGCGATCGAGAAGGGGATAGACGTCTCCAAGAGCAGGAAGCTCGTGGACGAGGGGGCGATGTCCGTCAGGGCCAGGCAGATGGACGACGCTCTCGAGAGCGTCCGGAAGGCTCGTGAGACTCTCCTGGAGAGCATGACCACCGGCATCGAGGAGATGGCCAACGATCTCAAGGCCGAGGTGAAGGTGGCGAAGGCCCTAGGAGGCGAGGTCTCCCGGGCCAACACGTATCTGAACGAGCTAGAGAAGGCGAGGAAGAGCGGCGACTTCGAGGCGGTCTACGTCTATGCGGACAAGATGAGGAACGAGCTACTCCCGATAACCGGGCGGTACAACGAGTCGAAACAGAAGATATCATCACTCAGGAACTTGGTCGCGGACGCCGAGGTCGTCAACGTCAACACCAAGGATGCCCGGACCCTTCTGGCAGAAGCGGCGAGGGCTTTCGAGACAAACGACTTCGACAAGGTCGACCTCTCCGTCAAGAGCGCGACGGACAAGCTGTTCAGGGACATAGAGCCACGAATGGACGAGGAGATAAGGCGCGCCCGAGACCGTCTGGTCGAGCTCAGTGAGCGCGGTCAGAACATCACTCCGATGATAACCGTCCTCAAGTCCGCGAGGACGCTCATGAAGTCCAAGGATTATCAACAGGCCCTGAAGGAGATGCGCGATTTCAAGGAACTAGTCCGAAAGGCGCAGTGAGCGCCCCGTTCAGGTGAGGTTCAGCACTTCCATCTCCCGTTCGAGGATCGAGACTTCCTGCGGCAGCAACGTCTCCGGACTCAGGGACAATGCCAGGATGCACTTCGATTCCGACATCTCGTCGATCAGGCTCCTCAGGAACCGGAGCACAGCGTCGAAGTTGGTGTTGCTGATCAGGTACTGTATCCCGTCCAACACGATCATGCCAGGCTTGGTGTCCTCCATGAACCCTTGTATCGTGTGTATGATCATCTCCAGCGACGGCGGGATAGTCTTCTCCTTGGAGCTATCCTTGTCTGTCAGCCACAGTATCTCTGGCTGGTCCTCGAACTCGTCGCGGATGCGTCTGGGGTTCATGCGCGTGATGACGAGCCCTCGGAACTCATCGTCCTTCATCTTCCTGGCAAGGAGGACGTTGCTGTACATCGGCTTCTCCTCCTCTATCAGATAGCAGTGGCCCGCCGTCACCTTGACCTCCTTCATGATCTCCTTCCGCGTCTCCTGGACGGGGGTCAGCGGCTTGAGGATGTCCGAGACTAGGTTGAGGTCTATCTCCATCTTCATTATCGACGAGAACGCCACTATCTTGTTGAGCGTTCCCTCGAGCTCCCTTACGTTGGTCGTCACCCGCTCAGCGATGTAGGAAATGAGATCGTCCCCGAGCTTCATCTTCTTCTCCATCGACTTGACCTTCAGGATCTTCACCCTGGTATCCATGTCCGGCGGCTCGAGGTCAACGGTGAGCCCTTTCTGTATGCGTGCGATGAACCTGTCGCTCAGTCCTGGCACCTGCGCTGGGACGCGGTCGCTCGCGAGCACGACCTGCTTGTCTTCGTCGACCAGGTGGTCCATGATCTTGACGATCTCGTCCTGGGTGGCCTGGCTCGCCGCCAGGAACTGCATGTCGTCTATCAGCACGAGGTCGGCTCCCCTGAGGTCGTCCCTTATGCTGCGCATGAGCCCGACATCCTTCTTCGCGCGGTCGAAAGCCTCGACGATGCGGTCGGACGGGATGTATAGGACCTTCGCGTCCGGCCTCAGCTCGGAAATCTTGTTGCCAATCGCCGACAGCAGGTGGGTCTTGCCGAGACCCGACCCTCCGAGGATGAGCAACGGGTTGTACTGGGCGCCCGAGCCAGAGGCTACCGAGGCCGCGACCGTGTACGGGAACTTAGACCCCGGTCCCACGACGAAGTGCTCGAAGGTCATCTCCTTGGTCATGGGCTTGGCGTACGGCGGGATGGTTGCCTCCTCGGCGGAGCACTTCGCGCACACGCCCTCGTCATTGAGTTCGCCCCCGCACCTGGGACACGCCTCGCCCTTCTCCGTCCCCTCGTCGTCGGGCTCGGCCTGATAGCGGAGTATGAGGTCGTAGACGTCGGCGGCCTTCTCCTCGCGCTTCTTCTTCTCCATCTCCTCCTTGATGGACTCTTCCTCAGCCTTCCTCTTTTGTATCCGTCTCCGGACCTTCTCCTGGAGGAACTCGATGTCGGATTCGATTTCCGCCACTCGAGACGGGTCGTTCAGCTTCCCACGGATCTCCGCGATCTCTTGCTCGTGGCCCACGACCGGGAAGTTGTTGAGGACGACTTCGAACTGGTTGAGTCTCTGGAGGTCCTTCTCGAACTCCTCGGCAACCTTCTCGAACGCCTCCGTCCCCTCCTCTAGTGCCTCGACGAGGGAGTCCACGACGAACCCTCTTCTGCGCCACTCGTCTATCCGGTACTTCGACGGGTCTACAGGCGGCTCGTCCTC
>DUGQ01000233.1 GCA_013331315.1 Thermoplasmata archaeon | reverse complement strand
GCCAAGGACACGCCCAACTTCATCGCGAACCGGATCGGCATCCACGCGGTCATGGTGACGATGCAGGTCATGCGCGACATGACGCTGACCGTCGAAGAGGTGGACGCGCTGACCGGTCCGGTCATGGGCCGCCCCAAGACCGCCACGTTCCGGCTCGCCGACCTCGTCGGCCTCGACACGTTTCTCCACGTCGCGGCCAACGTGCGCGAGCACGCGCCGGACGACGAGAGCCACGACATGTTCACGCCGCCCGCCTTCCTCGAGCAGATGCTCGAGAAGGGCCTGCTCGGCCGGAAGAGCGGCGCCGGCTTCTACAAGAAGGTGAAGGGCGGTGACGGCAGCACCGTCCTGACACTGGACCTCGCCACGCTCGAGTACCGGGAGAAGCAGAAAGCCTCGTTCCCGGAGCTGGAAGCGCTGAAATCCGTAGATGATCCCACCGAGCGCCTCGCGAAGCTCGTTTCCGGCAACCTGCGCATGCCCTTCCTGAGCGTGCCGACCTCGGCGTCCCACGACGGCATCGCGAGCCCGCGCGCGTCTATAAGGGACGGGGGCAACTCGCTCTCGCTCAACGCCAGCGTGCCCCTCGGGATAGTCGCCGACACGGCCATGATAGTCAAGGCGCCCTATCGGCTCCTCGCGTCCGGTTGCGCGGACGTGATATCCAACACGACCGCGATACTGGACTGGGAACTGGCCGACCGGCTGAGAGGGGAGTTCTTCAGCTCGAGCGCGGCCAACCTGGCCAAGTACGCCGCGGAGTCGATCATTGACAACGCGGCCACCTTCAAACCCAACCTGGAGGACTCGGTCTGGATCGCCATACGGCCGATCATCATCTCCGGCATATCGATGGCGGTCGCAAGCTCCTCGAGACCGACGAGCGGCTCAGAGCACATGTTCTCACACGTTCTCGATAAAATCGCGCCGGGCAAGGCTCTCCACGGGGAGCAGTGCGGCGTCGGGTCAATCATGATGATGTATCTCCACGGAGGGGACTGGGAGAGGATACGGGAGGCCCTGCGCATGATAGGCGCCCCTACCAACGCAGAGGAGCTCGGCGTCTCGTCCGACCAGGTCATACAGGCGTTGGTCAACGCCCACGAGATACGGAAGGACAGGTACACCATCCTGGGGGACAGAGGTCTCGCACCCGACGCCGCCGAACGCCTGGCGAGGATCACCAAGGTGATATGAACAACAACGGAATGCGAGGGTGTCGGACATGGTGCTCGTCACGGTAGTAGGCAAACTCCAGTGCAGGGAAGGTTTCGAATTCGTCTTCGGCGGTCCGCTGGCCGAGTGCAGGGACTGCAAGGTAAGGAACGTGTGCTTCCATCTAGAGGAGAACAGGAGATATCGCGTCAAGGGCGTGAGGGACGTCCACCACGACTGCAAGATACACGAGGACGGTGTGCGAGTGGTCGAGGTCGAGAAGATACCACTCCGTGCCGCGGTACCCGCGAGAGCGGCTCTCGAAGGGTCGATGTTGACCTTCGAGGGAGGGGAGTGCAGGAACCTTGGGTGTAAGCACTACAGGTTGTGCAGGCCACTGGGCGCGATCAGGGGCATGAGGTTCAAGATCTCGTCCGTCGAGGGAGACGTGGACTGCGAGAAGGGCGCGCCCCTCAAGGTCGTCCTTCTCGACTAGCCGGACCCGAGCCCCGGTCGTGAAGCGAGCCCTGCCTGCCTCTGCGTATGATCAGGAAGAGAGCTAGTACCAGGACGACCGGTATCACGACATCCCCGAACTCGGGGATCGCGCCGTCGATCACTTCGAGCGTAATCGTATCGGACGCGTAATTGCCTGACCCGTCCTTGACGACCAGGGTCACGCCGTACGGTCCCTCGGTCCAGAATGTGAAGGTCGGGGTGACCCCGTACAACTCCACCTGCGAGCCGTTGTAGGTGAATGTCCATGTGTAGTTCGTTATTGCCACGTTGTCGCTCGATCCAGAGGCGTCGAAGGTGAACTCGGTCCCGAGCGAGATGGTGCCGCCGGAGCCCGCGTCCGCCACGGGCGAGATTGTGTCCGAGAGGACGTTGAATGTGAAGACGTCGTACGGGGCGTAGCGGGGCGAAGTCAAGCTCACGCCCCCGTTGTCCTTGGCCTTTATGTAGTAGCTGACCGAGCTGCCGCCGACGAGGGACGGAATCAGCCCGGAGTATGTGTCGTTCCCTGAGACCTTCGACATCGAGACCTCGCTCCAGTCCCCGCCGTCCACGCTGTAGGCGACTGCCAACGAGGACACGTCCACCCCCCTTCCCGCGGTGATGTCGGCCTCCACGTCGAAGCCCGTGTCGGAGTAGAGGGTGTCGCCTATGGCCGTGTGCGCTATGTCGAACTGCCGCTCCTGGCGGTCACCGGCGATTTCTATTATGTGTAGCGCGGGCGGTATGTTCTCGGCTATCTGCTCGAGGACCGTCTCTTCGTCGTCAGGATTGAAGTCCATGCCATCACCCTCGCCGACCTCTATGAGGAACGCGAAGACGTCCTTAGAGCCGTACAGCCAATCGAGCGAATCGCCCGTGGTCGGATAGAGACCCACAGACTGGTC
>DUGQ01000215.1 GCA_013331315.1 Thermoplasmata archaeon | reverse complement strand
CTCCGCCCTCTCGATGGCCGCGTGCCGCTGCCTCAGTATCTTGTCCTTCGCCTGCTCGATCTCCCTGGGCTCCTCGAGGTTCGGGTCCAGGATAACGACCTTCTTCCCCGTGGCGAGATGGACCCCCAGCCCGTGGAACGTGCCGCTGCCTATCAGCAGGTAGCTGCCGACGTCCCCAGATATGCTGGTCGCCGTCGTGTAGTTGCAGCCGAGGATCTCCCCGACGTGGGATATCCTGGAATCACCCTCGCCGACCTTCACCTTGATGCCCATGCTCTCGAGGCCCTCAATGACGTCGTCCAGCTCTGTCAGGTGCTGGGAGGTGGCGATGATCCCCACCGGCTCCTTCAGGAGGCCCACGGCCTTCTTCAGCTGGTCCGCAACGGGCACCTTGGACCTCGCCGGGACGAATATCACCGGCTTCGTGAACCTCAGGGATGGTATCGGGGAGTGGCCGACGTTCACCACGGCGTCGACGAGCTCGAAGAGCGAGGAGGGGACGTCACAGGCCCCGAAGCACGGCTCCGCGACCAGCATGACCTCGGCGCCAGCCTTGTTCTCTATGTCCTCGGCTATCTGGTACGCCCTCTTCTTCAGCCCCTCGGGGACCTGGAGGGCGACTATGCGCGCCTTGAGGCGCTTGATCTCCGCGATGGCGCTAGCGAGGTCTATGTCATACATGATTGAGCCAGCCACACAGCCAGGGCCCCGTGGGACAACGACGGCCCAGGCCGTGACGTGGGGTACTCACCCCATTCGTAAAAAAGGTTGTGCGGGATTGGTAGCTGTACAGCAAAGCTGTACGTCGCCACGTCTCACTTCGCGGGGGCCTTGCCGCGCTCGACGACTATGTAGCATGGCGAGGGCAGCTTGACGGCGGCCCTCTTGAGGGCCTGCTTCGCCGTGACGAAGTGGTTCTGGGAAGTCTCCAGGGCGATGACCTCCTGGTTCCTGGCAACCCGCGCCGCGGTCCCTATCGCCTTTCCGAAGGCGGCCCTCATGCCCTCCGATATACGGTCGGCGCCGGCGCCCGTTGCGATCTTGTTCTCCCTGAGCACCTGGTGAGGATAGACCTTGATCTTCATGTGATATCCAGACTGGCCTATTTTCTTGGACAGGAACCTGTTGGCGGATATACGGGCCGCCTCGAGGGCGATGTGCCGTATCTGGCACTGCTCGACGACCTTCAGCGTCATGCGGACGGGGTAATCTCCCTTCGTGCCGTGCTCGAACTGGGTGATCCTGCTTGCTGGGACGCCGCCCATGTACTCCCTGCGGCAGTAGGCCTGTCCCTTTATCTCCCTGTACATGCTGTTCGGCTTGCGAGACATATGACCACCTGGTTCGATTCGCCCTTCAGGCTTGCGCAATAATGGTCTTCATATATAAATCTCACTGACTTGTCCGGGGAATGGACGTCCCTCCCGGGCAGCGGCTGCCGGAGACGGGAACTGTTCAAATAGCCCCCTTCCGATTCAGCTACCCGATGGCCCGCAGACCCATGAGCAAGAAGGACGCCAGAAACCTCGCCGAGCAGCAGGTCGACCGGCTGTTCGAGCTCGCCGCGCGAGAGGCGAGGACGGGCGACGAGGAAAGGGCGACGAGANNCCTGCCGTGGATGGTCGACGGCCTCCTCCTGGCAGCCGACGGGAACGGTTCAAATAGGCAGGCTCTGATTCCGCTAGTCGATGGCTCGCAGACAGGTCAGCAAGAAGGACGCCAAGAGGCTAGCCGAGGAGCAGGTCGACCGGCTGTTCGAGCTCGCTGGGATCGAGGCACGCGCGGGCAACGACGAGAGGGCGACCAGGTACGTCTCGCTCGCGGTGCGCGTCAGCGAACGCTACAGGGTCCCCGCGAGGCATAAGAGGACGTACTGTCCTTCTTGTCACGCCTACTTCGTCCCGCCCAGGAACGTCCGCGTGCGAACGGGCGATGGAAGGGTATCCATGAGCTGCCTCAGGTGCGGCCATGTCCTTAGGTACCCGATCGGCGGGAAGGAGAGCGGGTGACCACATGGACGCCAAGGAGATACGCAGACTGAGGAAGGAGGCCCAGGCGCTGAAGGTGACGCTACACGTGGGCAGGGAAGGCGTCACGAAGGAAGTCGCTGAGGAGCTCGAACGACAGCTCAAGAAGCACCGCCTGGTCAAGGTCAGGCTGCAGCCGTCGCTCGAGATGGATCGCTCGGAGGCGGGGTCGGAGTTGGCCCGCGCGTCCTCCTCGACCCTGGTGGAGGTGCGCGGGAGGACGGTCGTGCTGTCGCGATGAGCGATTGTACGGAAAATGTGAAGTAATGACGACGCGATTGACGGTAGTTGACTGATAAAAGGAAGTGCGGTAGATGCTTGACGCGAGGTTGATCCGAGAGGACGAGGGGGTCGTCCGGAAGGCGTTGTCGGACAGGAGGCAGGGGACCGAGTTCCTCGACCGATTCCTCGAGCTCGACGGCAGATGGAGGTCCCTCACGGAGGAGGTGAACGGCCTCAGGAAGCACAGGAACGAGGTCGCTGAGGAGATACCGCGCCTGTCCTCCGACGAGAAGTCCACCAAGATCGAGGAGATGAAGGGGATATCCCAGCGCGTCAAGGACATAGAGACCGAGCTGAGAGAGCTGGATACCGGCAGGGAGGAGTGCCTCCTGAACATACCGAACATACCGGACCCGAGCGTGCCCGTGGGCGACCTGGACGTCGGTGACGTTGTCACGCGCTCGGGGGGCGAGCCGAGGAAGTTCGACTTCAAGCCGCTCCCGCACTGGGAGATTGGCGAGAGGCTCGACATAATCGACTTCGACCGCGGGGCTAAGGTCGCGGGCACGGGGTTCTACGTCCTCAAGGGGGACGGTGCCAGGCTGGAGCGGGCCCTGATCAACTTCATGCT
>DUGQ01000010.1 GCA_013331315.1 Thermoplasmata archaeon | reverse complement strand
CGTCTCAAGGGACGACCGCCTTGTCTCCACTTCCCGCTCGTCTGTCTCCTCGGCCTGGACCTGGTCGCCCCGGAGTGTGGACTCCATCCTGGCTATCCTCCTGACGACCTCACGCTCCAGCTCGGCCTTGTCGTTCGCTTGGACCGATTCGCCCGCCTCCGGGCCCATGCCCGCTTTCGCCTCATCCAGCATGGCCTGCTCTCGTTTGACCCTCTCCATCCTGGCGGAAAGCTCCGCCTCATGGTCGTCCAGCTCTTTCCTCTTCTGGGCGTAGCCCTTGATCTTTCTGTCGACCATCTCCTCTCGTCTAGTCAGTTGCTCCTCCCTCGCTCGGAGGACTTCCTCGCCGGCGCCTGACTCCTCGGCCTTGATCCTAAAGGCCTTGGCCGCCAGGCCCTTGGTGGTCGCCTCCTCGCTGAGTCCCAGGGGTTCCGAGAGAGAGGATATGTCATCCGCCAAGGAGAGCATCTCGGAATAGGCCTTCATGATGTTCCCCATGTCCTCCGAAAGCGCTATGATCTCGGCCTCCACGACCTCTAGCTTCGGATCCATGGCCTGTGCCTCGGAGATGGACTCGAGGCGTTCCTTCGAGCCGAGCGCGTTCTCCCCCATGAGAGACAGCAGACGCTCACGGGAATCCGCAGCTCTGGATATGCTGGAGATTAGAGAGTGCAGCTGCTCCATCTGCTCGTCGGTCAGCCCCGCCGCTTCCGCTGAAGTCTCCACGGTCGCGGCCCGGGCCTCCTCGTCCGCCGCGACCTCGAACGGCACTTCCGCCTCGGGAACGTGCTGATCCAGGTCGACAACCGATTCGCTATGCTTAATCGCCTTGACTTTGAACTTCATTCCGCATTGCGGGCAGGAGGGTGTCCCCAAGGTCAGTAGGCTCTCGCACCTGGGGCAGAAGAACGCTCTGACCTCCTCGCGCTCGAACACCGAATCGCAGGAGGGACAACGCTCGATCGTCGGGTCGACGGACGACTTACACTGAAGGCAGTAAGCCTCGCCTGTCCTGGTGACTCCTTTCTTCGCCAACGTCAAATCTCCGAGCTGGGGGTTCGCACGGTACTTGACCCGCTTGCGTTCAGCTATGGTTTCTCGACGACTTTAGTGTGACGGTTCACATGTGCGGTCGGCCCACGATGGAGCGCGACGGCGCAAACCAGCGTCGTCATATCCAATGGGAGAGGTGTTTGGGATAATGACCGAATGAAAATATGTAGTTTGCCTGAAGAGGTTTGTCAAGCGAACCTGGGGATGGAGGGGCCTCAGACCTCGACGAGCTTGATGAGCGTGGAGGTCCTTATCACGCCTGGGTACGCCCTGAGGTCGTCGACCTTACGGTTGAGCTCATCGAGCGTGTCCGCCCTGAGGCGCACCGCCACATCGAACTCCCCGCTGCACTCGAACACCATATCGGATATCTCCCTGGCCTTGGCCTTTACTGCCGGTGTCCTCCCGACCTGCGTGTCTATCAGGACTATTCCCTCGACTCCCACTGGTGAGGTCTCGATTGTGAATTTCCGGACCACCCCCTCGCGGACAAGCTTCTCTATCCTTGCCCTGACCGCTCGCTCGGTCAGGTTGACCTGTCGGGCGATCTCTGTGTTCTTCATCCTTGAATTCTCCCTTAGGAGGTTAAGGATCTTCGTGTCGGTGTCGTCCATGCGAGAGCATAATGTCGTTCCGGTTTTCGTACCTTTCGATTGGACAGCAAAGTGAGAATGTCGCATTTCGGGCATCCGACAGGCCCTGATGAGGGCTTCGAAGTCGGGCTGAAGACGCGGAACCCCCGAACTCGATGCGTCGGCTCAGTAGATGACCAGGTTCACGATTATCACCATCGCCGCATACGCACCGGCCAGCACGAGCCCTAGCTTGAGTGCCAAGATGAGTGAGTGGGGCTGAGTTCTCTTGACGCCGTCGAGCACCAGCTCCGTCCTGCCCTCGAGAGACGACTCGCGTCTCAGCTGCGCCATGGTCCTCCAGTATGTCATCCGACCACCTCTGAGACAATACTAGCGCCCAGAGTATATAAGCCACCTCACGGAATTCCCGCCCTCTCAGTCCGGCTCGCAGAGGAGCGCGGATATCCACGAACGGACCTGTGCCTGCTTGCTGACCAGGTCGTCCGTGTCCCTTACGAACGCGAGCTCCACGAGCTGGGCTACGACGGGCTCAGGTAGCTCGCGGTGCGTGTGCCGGGTGCCGAACCCGCTGTGCTCAGGGCGGTGCTTCATTCGAAGCAGCTCGAGAAGAGTCGAGAAGAACAGCCTGTGGTAGAGGTCCACGGCCTCGATTGAGTTGCCTCGGTTCACCTCCTTTGGAAGGAACGCGCCAAACATCTCGATCCTGTCGGAGAGCCGCCTCTTCCGCTCCGATACTCGCTTCCTCACCGCCTCCTCGTCATAGGGCGGAAACTCGATGGCCCCCAGCTTGTTGAAAGCGAACCTCGCCTCGCCGTGGACGGTAGGCTCCAGGAACTTCTCCTCGGCCGAGAGGGTGACGACCGCCAGATCGATTATGTGGTACTCGCTCATGCGGACGAGCTTGTAGAACGACTGATGGACCCCGGACCATCCGGTATCCGGGACCGGTAGCTTCAGTCTGACATCGGACAGGCCCTGAAGCACTCGTTCCACCTCCGCAAACGCCTCGTCCACCCTGTCGTCGTCCACAAGGAGGTAGAGGTCGAGGTCCGACCATTGGTCGAGCGTGCCACTGGCGGCGGCGCCACCCTCCCAGAAGGCGTGCACGAACTCCTTCAGCTCCAACGCCTCCTCCAACGACCGGGTGACTTCGGCCCTGTCCAGCAAAGGCATCTCGTCCCGCTCAGCCATCTCGAGAGGTAAAAGGCCGACCGTGGAGTTAGAACTTGCCATCACGATGACATCGTCAGCGCAGTCAAGTCTTCACTTCGCGGGCGCGGCGGGCTGCCGCAAGAAACCTAGATTCCAAAATAGATAAGGGGTTTGATCGTTGGGCCGCGTGTTCTACTATGCCTACCCTCCAGCGTCAAACGCCGGTCCTGTTCTGCGTGTCGAGTCCGGGGAAGTCGTCGTCGTCGAACGAGTTGCAGTTGTTCTCCTCGTAGTACCCGTCCTCACCGTGGTTGTGCATGTTCTGGTCCCCTCCAGCGATCGCAGTCTGTATGCCTGTCACCGCTATGGCGGCCATGGCCAACGCCAGCCCGACGGCGACCATCTTCTTGCGGGCGTCGCCACCGCGCGCACCCTTTCGCAGTACCATCCTTCCTTCCGAATTCCTCTCGAGCTTTGCCCTCATGGTGCTCAGCGAGTGCAAGTACGATATTTATTGACGATTCGCAGATTTGCACTTGTTGTATCAAGGATGATAATGGTCTGCCCCAATCGCGCGACATCTCCTGTGGCAGTCCTCAAAATCGGCCTCGCACCGCGACGGCCACGCTAGGCGCCAATCTATCGAGAAGAGAGTGGGCCCAACCGGATTTGAACCGGTGANNCCGGTTATCAGCCGGGTGCTCCAGCCAACCTAAGCTATGGGCCCTTGGCGGCTCTTGCGCAATGCAGGCATCGGGATTAAATACTTTCCATGGGGGCGTCTCCCGACGATTACTTCCCGATGTCCAGCTTGACGTAGCTCCCTTCGCAAGGGTTGCCCTTCAACGAGTGCATTCTGAGCCTCTTGGGCTCGAAGATGACAGAGAATATCGTCTCGCACGAGTCCAGCTTCGGGACCGATGGGTCCCTGTGCCTGCAGATGGAATCGGGACGGTTTACGTGGTCCCTGAACAGGGCCTTCATCGTATCCAAGGTGACATCACCCAACTGCCGCTCTATCAGTCTCGTGGCCCGGTTGAGGCGCACCTTCGA
>DUGQ01000005.1 GCA_013331315.1 Thermoplasmata archaeon | reverse complement strand
CGACGCGACCGGGTCCCACGCAGGCGCCCTACTGGGCGACGTGAAGCACGACCCGTTCCAGAGCGGAGGGCTCGAGACGCCCGCCCACGAGAGGCTGGAGGCGGGCGCGATACACAAGGCCAGCAAGGGGGTGCTGTTCGTAGACGAGATGAACGTGCTGAGGATAGAGAGCCAGCAGAGCCTGCTGACCGCGCTCCAGGAGGGCGAGTTCAGCATACTCGGCCAGAGTGAGCGCAGCTCAGGCGCGATGGTGAAGAGCGAGCCTGTGCCGTGCGATTTCATCCTCGTGGCCGCCGGTAACCTCGACGCCGTGGGGGGCATGCACCCCGCCCTGAGGTCGAGGATACGCGGGTACGGATACGAGATCTACATGAGGAGCACCATGCCCGACGACGACACGAACCGCGAGAAGCTGATAAGGTTCGTCGCGCAGGAAGTCTCCAAGGACAAGAAGATACCTCACTTCACGAAGGCCGCCGTCGCGGAAGTGATCCGCGAGGCGCAGAGACGGGCCGGCCGCCGGGGCATGCTCACGCTCCGGCTGCGCGAGCTCGGCGGGCTGGTCCGCGTGGCGGGCGACATCGCCAGGGAGCGCAACTCGGACTACGTCGAGGCGCAGCATGTCATGGAGGCCAAGCTGACCGCGAGGTCGCTCGAGCAGCAGGTCACGGACAGAGCGGTCGAGCGGAGGAAGGACTACGAGATGTGCCTGACGGAAGGCACCGCGGTCGGGATTGTGAACGGACTCGCGGTGCTCAACTCGGACTCGTCCATGGCTGAGTTCTCCGGCATAGTCACCCCGATCGTGGCGGAGGTCACGCCCTCGCAGAACAGGGAGCGCGGGAAGATAATCGCGACGGGTAAGCTGGGGGAGATAGCCAAGGAGTCCGTCCAGAACGTCTCCGCCCTGATCAAGAAGTACACGGGCGAGGACATAACCAATCACGATATCCACGTGCAGTTCATAGGGACATACGACGGAATCGAGGGCGACAGCGCGTCCATCGCCGTCGCTACGGCCGTGATATCCGCCTTCGAGGACATCGAGGTGAACCAGGGGATCGCCATGACCGGAAGCCTGAGCGTGCGGGGGCAGGTGTTGCCGGTCGGGGGCGTGACCGCCAAGATCGAGGCGGCTGCGGAGATGGGCATCAAGTCCGTGCTGATACCAGAGCAGAACATGCGCGACGTCGTGCTCGAGGACAAGTACATAGGAAAGGTGGATGTGATTCCCGTCAGGACACTCAACGATGTCCTGTCCAACGCGCTTGTCGGCTCCAAGAAGGAAGGGCTGCTCAAGAAGCTCGCGTCGTTGGTCTCATCGGGAAAGCGCGCGTCGGGTCAGACCACGAAGTCGTCGACGCCCGCGTCGGCCGCTGAGAGGGCGGCCCTGAACTGATCCTCGCAGCTGGTGGTCCCAAGTGCGTGCCCTCGTCGTTGGCCGGTTCCAACCGTTCCACAAGGGCCACCTGAGTGCTATCCTAGAGGTCTTGTCCAAATGCGACGAGGTCATCATTGTCATCGGGAGCGCCGAGGAGTCCCATACGTTGTCGAATCCGTTCACTGCAAGCGAGAGGTATCAGATGATATCCTCCTCCCTACCCTCGGACGCCCTCTCGAGGGTGCACATCATACCGGTGAGGGACGTGAACAGGTACGCCATCTGGGTCAACCACGTGGAGTCGTACGTGCCTCCGTTCGACGTCGTCTACTCGAACAGCGCCATCACGCGGTCGCTCTTCGGACAGGTGGGATATGACGTGCGCAGGACCAAGGCGTACAATCAGAAGCTCTATTCCGGATCTGAGATCCGAAGGAGGATCCTTGCTGGTGAGAGGTGGAAGCATCTGGTTCCACCAGCCGTGTCATCAATAGCCGAGGAGCTCGGCGTGCGCGAGAGGCTGCGGGACGCCGCGAAGCAGGAGTCGCCCGGGAGGAAGACCTGTGCTCGCGGATGAGCTCGGGCAGGCGTTCGCCTCGAGCGGGCTCACCCTCGCGGTCGCGGAGTCGTGCACCGGGGGCAGGCTGGGGGACGCGGTCACGAACGTCCCTGGGAGCAGCTCGTACTTCCTTGGGGGGATAGTCTCCTACAGCAACGACGCGAAGGAGCGTCTGCTCGACGTCGAGACGGCGGTTCTTGAGTCGAAGGGCGCCGTGAGCGAGGAGGTGGCCCTGATGATGGCGGACGGCGTCCGGCTGAGGTTCGACGCCGACATAGGCGTGGGTGTCACGGGCATCGCGGGCCCCTCGGGCGAGACCCCGGGAAAACCCGTGGGGCTCGTGTTCATAGCGGTGTGCTCGTCGGACAGGCGCGTGTGCACCCGCAATCAGTTCTCAGGGTCGAGGTCGGACGTCAAGTCCGGCGCCGTGGAGACCGCGTTGAAGATGCTCTTGGACTTTCTGGGGCACGGCCACCGCACGCGCATGTGTTGACCGTCAGTCCGAAAAGCTTCAATAGTCCAGACCTGCATTTGCGGCCTGCACTCATGTCGGAAGGGAAGATCGACAGAATACCCACTGGAGTCGCAGACTTCGACTCTATAATCGGAGGTGGCATGCCATCGGGCTCCGTCCTCCTCCTGCTAGGGGATGTCGGCGGTGGAGGGCTCGAGTTCGCCTTGACCTCCGCGGCCAAGATCGGTCTCGTCAAGGAGTTTCCAGAGACCAGGAGCTTCGTGATGGGCCACGCGGGAAAAGACGGCATACTGCCAGACCGCATGGCCTACGTCACCTTCTCGCGCTCCAAGGAGGATGTACTGCGGGAGGTCCAGCTGTCCTTCACAAGGGACTTCTACGAGTCCCTCGAGAGCAACCTGCTTTTCAAGGACTTCTCGAAGGGATACTTCATACGGACCGTCGTGCCGACCAGCTGGGTCGGGTCAGACGGTTCCGAGCTCTTCGCAGAGAAGAGAGACGACGGCGTCTTAGAGTCCCTGGTGTCGTTCCTCGACGCGAACGCCCCGAACAGCTTGGTCGTCATAGACTCGCTCACGGACCTGGTCGTCTCGGACACGGTCAAGTTCGAGGATGTCGTCGCGCTGCTCAAGGGCATACAGCGAATGGCGAAGAAGTGGAACTCCCTGTTCTACGTACTGCTCACGGACGAGATACTGGACCGGAGGAAGCAGCAGATGATAATCGACAGCGTGGACGGCGTGCTCAGGTTCGAGTGGGCGAAGTTCCACCACACTTCGAAGCGGCAGAGGTACCTCTATGTCGAGAAGTTCATGAGCGTCCTGCCTCATCTCGACCAGGAGAGGATCGCCAGGTTCGCCACGCTGATAACCTCCCAGAGCGGGTTCGTGGTCATCAACACGGAGCGAGTGGGGTGAGACGAGGATGACGATGAAGAGGATC
>DUGQ01000001.1 GCA_013331315.1 Thermoplasmata archaeon | reverse complement strand
CCTGTTCGGCATATTCGCGCTGATCGTCATGCTGATGTGGAACCCGATCAACTCGGCGCTCGAGAACAGCCAGGCGGGCGTCGCGGGAGGATTCTTCCTCGTGCTCATAGTCGGCGTCGTGCTGATGTTCATGGGCTCGAGGATGGCCTCGGAGAAGGCTTCGGCCGCGTGAGCCCCCGACACTCGACCCCGTGAAACCCTTTCTCCGTGTCGTTTCTCGTAAGCGCCAGCTGGAGTGATTGAATTTTGCCAACCCCCTCGGTGCGCTCCCGTCCAAAAAGTCACGCACGAAAATGGCTGGTACGAAATCCGCCGAATACTTTGAAATACGCCCCTCCCAATCCGGGCGAGAATCGGTCGGCGGGTTCGAAACCCGTATCCGATCGGTGTGGTGGGTTTGTTGAGCGTCGATCCTCTGGGAGGCGCGGTCAAGCGCCTTCCAAGATCCTGTTTTTCCCAAATGTCCGAGTGGTCGTCCAGGCCAGCTCGACGNNGACGGAGCCACGCGACATAGTCGCGTGGGCGAGAGCGAATCCAGAGAGGACAAATAATTATATACTAATAACCCGATTAATTGACCTAGCGTAGAAGGGATGGACCAGCGGGTGCTGGGCGTGCAGTTTGGCAGCGATTCCGTCCCTTGGCGCTAGCAGGTAGAGCACCAGGAGAGTGAGGGGCGCATGGAGAAGAAGATCATAGGGATCATGCTATCGCTGGTTGTCGTCGCCGTTGTCGTGGTGGCTGTCGTCATGGTCGCCGCTGGCGGGTTCAAGAAGAGCGGCGGCTTCACGAAGCTGTTCGACAGCCTGGAGTACTCGGGCAACCTCACCTACCAGCAGTATCTGGAGATTCCGGACGACTGGGAGGTAGGCGACAAGAAGCAGGTGAGCGACACGATCGTAGACATGTACTACTACAGGACCACGGTCCAGCAGACATCCGTGTTCATCACCACCATGTACTTCGTCTACATGGGGGACAAGTGGAACGACCCGTCGGAAGGCACATGGTTCAGGGTTCCAAACGCAGACACGCATGGAGACTCGACATGGATAACAGTCAACCACGGACTGTTCTCTCTACAGGTGTCGTCCGCGACGAACCTCTCTGACCACTACGACATAGGCGACGTCATAGAGCTGGAGACGACCATTGTCCTCGCCAACGACGACTCCCCCGACGGGAGCTTGGCGTTCGGCCTTTGGGCTGTCACGGACACGGTCTGAGGACGGAGTCCTGGAGAAACCCTTTCCCAGCCTCATACCCGAGGCCGAGGCGTCGCCCGGCGTCGGGTCTCATCGCTTCTAGTACTAAACGACTACTGCGGGCCAGTTTGGCGGCAGGGGTTAACGACGTCAAAAGGATTTAATAACGCCAGCTCTCTAGCACAGTGCTGGCAGCACTAAGCGTAACCCGCGGGAAACAAGTCGGGAGACAGCGACGCCTTTCCTTCGGCCAAACCGTTTTGACAGATGTCCGGACCAGCCCCCTCCGAGTTCCCCCGTCAGAGAGAGGTAAGCCTTGCCAGACGACGGACAGCATACTACTCAGGGCTCCGAACCCTTGAACGTTCCTGGAGACCGCTCCCGCGGCGCTCGCAGACTTAGGAAGACGAGCGATAGCAGGACTGGCGGGGGCCGGCTCTCCGATCACACCGAAGGACTCACCAATGGCCGCACCAACGGCCTCACGAACGGATTGACGAGCGGGCTCACGAACGGGCTGACGAACGGGATAACCAACGGCCTGGTCAACGGCAACGGCCAGACGAACGGCATACGCCTCTCGTACCAGCAGAGGAAGGTCGACCTCGGGGCCGGCGGCTTCAGGAGGAGGCTGATCGCCGTGGGCGCGCTCTGCGCTGCGATGCTTCTCGTTCCTTACGCGCTCGTACTCACATTCCCCCCGGAGCAGGTGGAGATAGACGGGTACTTCCTCGATTGGATGGACGCCCAGGTCTACACCGACTCGCCGGACTCAGACAACCCTGACACTTCGATAATTGAGTACGCTCTGAAGTACGACGCTCGGGCGTCCTATTTCTACATCAAGGTACAGGGAGAGGTCTTCCGAGGAGTGGACGACGGCGCCGACGGCGTCTACGTCTTCGTCGACACCGACGGCGACCCGTCCACCGGATACTCCGTCAGGGGGCTTGGCGCTGAAATGCTGGCACTGGTGATCGGCTGGAATCATACGCTTGTGCTGCACGACACGTATTTCTTCGATCACCGTGCCAGCCATAACGATTACGCCGGGTTCGAACTCTCCGGTCACCCGGCGGTGGCGTTCGATGAGAGCAGGGTCGAGTTGGGTACGAACGTCGTCCTCACGACCGACTCCAGGGCCGTCGTCTGCGCCCGCAGCACGACCGCGGGAGAGGACTGGTCAGAGGTGAACTTCGGGGCTGACGGCACGGCGGTACGAATCGTCGAGGAGCACTGCTCGACGCCGGTCACGATGGGCCTCACGGACGAGCCGATGCTCAAGCTGCACATAGAAGGCAAGGGACCCGAGACGACGCTCACGGGCCTGAACCTCGAGTCCTCGGGGACCGCGAGCTTCTCCTCGATCACGGCCGTGGAGTCGTACAGGGAGATCGGCACCGCGGACTCCACGTCGGTCGAGTTCGAGAACCCCCTAGTGATAAGGGAGGGGCGCACGACCGTCATCGAGCTGCTGGCCACGTTCCCTGAGGACTCGGCCGGGGAGACCTTCGGGCTCGCGCTCCGCTCGGAGGACGGGCTCATCTTCGACGACAACGTGACCGTCGTGACCGAGCACGTGCAGAGCGGGTCGATGGTCTCGTATGTCATGACGAGGTCCGGAGGGATCGTGATTGACGGCGCGTTCGCCGATTGGGAGGTCCGCCCGCCCCTCGAAGACGCGATTGGCGATTCCGTCTCGTCCTCGGATGAGGGATCCTCAGGCGCGAACGTGGACATCTCCGTCGTCAAGACGGCGTCGCAGGACGAGCGGGCGTTCTTCTACATGTCCGTCAGGGGGCACATGCTAGCCGGGTCCAACATACCTGGTGATATCGCGAGGTGGGCCGAACCGGTCGATGTCGGCAACATCACCAACGCGACCTCCATGCCGAGGACCGGCGCGGACTTCGCGTTCGTGTTCGTCGACACGGACTACGACCAGGAGACCGGGTTCTACATCGGCGGCTCGGAGGTCTGCGTGCTCGTCGCGGGCAAGTCGAACAGGTTGATCTCGGCCAACCTGTTCACGTTCGTGGACGGAGAGTGGGTGAACGAAGGTCCGGTGGACGCCGCGATAGACAGCTACCAGCTCGAGATCGGCGCCACCCTCGAATCGATGGGTCTGGCCGCGGACGGCATGTACTTGGTCACGTTCGCCACGCAGGACTGGCGAGGGTGCGAGGACGACATGATGGCCTTCCTGTCAACACTGACCCCTGACGGGGTCCGCGAGTTCGGGGGGATCATCATAAACGAGCTCTACAGCTCCCAACCCGCGGTCGGCCGGGACTGGTACGAGCTGTACAACACTGGCCCCGACCCGATCGACATCGGCGGCTGGACGATGTACGTCGACGGAGACCTCGTCCACACCATCCCCGAGGGGACCATCCTGGCCTCGGGCGCGTTCTACTACTCGGGCTTTCTCGACTTCGCGAGGGGCCTTATGTTCGAGCTGTACGACGATTCCGACCCGCCAGTGCTGATCGACGGCGTGACCTTGCCGCTCTGGAACGCCAGGTCGTACGGCAGGACGGGCACCCCGGCAGACGAGTACTCGACCTGGGTCTGGATGACCCCCACCCCGGGCGGCATCAACGAGGGTCAGGTGCCTATTCCCGAGTTCGAGGGCGTGGTCGTCCCACTTGCGATAATGACAATTATGTTCATCGCCATTAGGCGTTCAAGAAGAGAGGGCCGGACTAGAGAGGGGAACCTAGAGGGAGAATCAGATGGCGGTCACGAGTGAGGAGAGTGTGGAGGGCTCGTCCGAGCCCGAGGGGATGTCGCTCACGAAGCTGCTCAGGCCGTTGGGCGACCGCAAGGAGTCAGTGCGTCCGTTCGTGCCCTGGATTGGCGGTCCGAGGCTCTACATGCTGCTGCTGTACGCCGCGGTCGTGATAGGCTCGGCTGTCACCTTCTTCATGAGCCAGGAGATCTGGTACGGCAACTGGGAGGTCTACAACACCTACGTGTTCGCCGTATCCGGGGTGTTCCTCATATTCGGGCTCATACTACTGTTCAACGTGGAGCCCGTGGTCACCGACAAGGGCAGGTCCACCCTGCTCCCGCTCCCGCGGTCGGTCCTCGGGCAGATCGGGCTCTTACTGACCGTGGCGTGTCTCGTCGGCCTCGTCGCCATCGGCGATTCCGCCGAGGGCTGGGCGGTCCTTCTGAGCGTGGGGGTCGTCGCGGGCTTCGTCATGATCGTCATGGCCTCGAAGGCGATCGACGAGAAGGACAGCATCATCCTGGCGCTGTTCGGCGCGGGCATGGTCTTGATGCTCCTGATGCCGGTCCACGAGGCGTTCGACATCGCCAGGAGCCCCGCGGGCGAGTACCCGTTCACCGCGTTGAACGTGACGCTCTTCACGGGTGGCATGATCATGGCCGTGCTCGCCCTCCAGCAGATGCGGACGCGCGACGGCCTGTTCGCGGCTTGGCTCCTGGGGGCGATGGCGCTCTTTCTCGTGTCGTTCCACGAGCAGGTCGGCCTGATAGCGAGCCACAACGCCGAACAGTACGACAGGGCCGTCGCCATGATTGGCATAACGTTCTCGTTCGTACCGCTGGTCACATACGTCTGGAGGGAGAGCCAGTACCTCGCGCTGTGGTCCCGTCTCAGGACCGCGAACTCACTCATACGCAAGGCGAACTTCGTCGCCGCCCTCAAGCACGCGGACGCGGCACTCGAGCAGTGCTTCGACCTCGGGATATCCAGGAGGTTCGCCCTTCCGTGGAGCCTCAGGGGCGACGCGCTGTACGGCCTCAGGGAACACTCCAAGGCCAAGCACGCGTACGAGGCGGCCCTCGACATCGACCCTAACGACGGCATATCGTGGTGTCAGCTCGGCAACATACAGGCCCTAGACGGGAAGCGCGCGCTGGCGCTCAGCGCCTACGACAAGGCGCTCAAGATCGACCCGAACAACGCCTACGCGTGGAACAACAAGGGCGTCATCTTCGTCTCGCTCGCGTGGCCGGAAGAGGCGATGGTCTGTTTCAACAAGGCCATGCTCCTGATGCCGAACAACTTCGACGCGCACATCAACCTCGCGAAGATATCCGCGAAGCTGGGGAGGCACGACGAGGCCGTCATGCACTTCCAGCAAGCCCTCGAGATAAACCCCGACAGCGAGGTCGCGAAGAACGGCCTGCACAAGGAGTTCCTGATGGGGCAGAGGATAGACCAGATACGCGGCTGGGAGCAGCTGGGCCTCGACACGCGCCCGCTCTGGGCGCTCCTGAGGGAGGACCCGGCCAGCTTCGACAGGCGCTCGAAGGAGTTCCTGTCGAGCATAGTCGACCAGAGGACGCAGCTCACGGTCGGGATCGGCAAGGAGAAGCTGAACGTCAACGACGCCATCAAACTGATACTGAATGTGACGGAGAAGTCGGGCGCCACCATGGAGAAGATCGAGAAGGAAACCGGACTTTCCAGGGACCAGCTCGTGCTGCCAATGGCTCTCTTGATGAAGACGGACCGTCTGCACTTCAAGCAGACGGGGGACAAGGACATCTATGTCTCCAAGGGCAAGGCGCCCGACAAGCCCGCCACTCCGCCTCCTCAGCGGAGGAAGGCCGAAAGGCCCAAGAAGAAGGAAGAGGACGAGAAGCCAGCGAAGAAGAAGAGGCGCTTCTCGAGGAAGAAGGACCGGGAGGAGGACGAGGACCTCGAGCCGACCGCCTCGGTCCTGGTGTTCGGCAGACGGAAGAAGAGGTGAAGTCCACAGTCAACGGGTCCGCGTCAGCGGATCTCGACCTTCTTCTTCTTCATGAGTAGCTGGAGCGCTTCCTCGGCGGCTGCGTCCCTCTTCCTCTCGTCGTCTAGGGCGTCCCGGGCGGCCCTGTTGACCTCCTTGACGGAGTCCTGCTCATCCTGCCACGCCGCGCGCCTCTCCTTGCGTATCTCGATGACCTTCTCACGCATGTCCATGGCCTTATGGTGAGCGGCGTCCGCCTCCCCGCGCAGCTTCATGAAGTCCGCGTGCTTCTTGTCGGCCGAGGCCTTGAGCGCGGACACGTCCTTCATGAGCGAGGTCACGTGGTCGTGGTGTTCCTGGCTCTCGTTCGAAAGGCGCACGACCTCCTCGTGCTCCTTGTCGGCCTGTCGGAACAGCTCGTCTATGCTCTGGTCTATCCCGTGGATCTCCTTGACGATCTTCTCCTGCTCCCCAAGAATAGTCTTCACCCTCTCGAGTTCCTTCATCTTCGCCTTGAGGTCGTCCAGGAGCTCCCTCTCCTTGGGGATGGTCATCGGGACGGTCTGTTGCTTGAGGTCCAGGTTCTTGATCTCCTCCGACAGCTTGCGTATCTCGGTGTTCAGGTCTCCGAGGGGTCGTCCCTTGAGCTTGCGCTTGAACTCGATGAGCTCCTTCGCCTTCCGCTGGAGGTCGTCCCTCCTCTCCTTGTGGACGCGCATCTCGGCGACGAGGGCGTCCCGCTTGTCCCGCCAGCTCCGTAGGTCGTCCTGGATGCCCTTGCGCTGGTCGTTCAAGCTGTCACGCTCGGACCTGAGAACCGATGCTTGAGCGTTGATCTCGTCACGCTTATTCAGAAGCGCCCTGAACTTCTCCTCGGCGTTGCGGAGGTCGTCAATCTTCTTCGCCATCTGATCCGCCAGTGCCTGTCGATTCGGTTTCACGGGATTGGGCGTCCAGGCTATAAGCGTTACTGGTCCCGGGCGGCCCTGTCGTCCAGGACGGTCGATATGCCGAGCCCGGGCCTATCTGACACACCCAGCATGCCCCCCTCGAACGTGAGCCCCGAGGACGGGTCGTCTATCATCGAGAAGTGCGAGTCCAGGTCGACGTACCTCACCGTCCGTGACCCGAGCGAGAAGTGCAGTCCCGCGGCGANNCCGCGATCCGGTCTATCTCCAGCGCCGGATGGATGCCTCCGCACTTCATCAGCTTGATGTTGATTATGTCCGCCGCCCCCATCTCGGCCACCTTGCGAGCGTCGGCCACCGTCCTGATGCACTCGTCCGCCATGATTGGGACCGGGCTTCTCTCCCTGACCACTCTCAGGCCCTCGTAGTCGTCAGCGTCCACGGGCTGCTCGACCAGGACCACTCCGAGCGAGTGCATCTCCTCGCAGAATCGAATCGAGTCGTCGACCGAGTAACCCTGGTTCGCGTCCACCCTCATCTCGACGCTAGAGCCGATCGCGTCACGGACGGCCGACATCCGCGCGAGGTCTTCCTCGAGGTCCAGCCCGACCTTCAGCTTGAGCGCGCGAAACCCGCCCTCGACGTGAGTCCGCGCCCGCTTGACGGTCTCGTCGACGCCCTCTATGCCTATCGTCATGTCCGTCAGCATACGCCCCTCGCCCGAGCCGCCCAGGTGCTCGAACACCCTCTTCCCCGAGCGCTTGGCCAGCAGGTCGTGGACCGCCGTGTCCACGGCGGCCTTCGCCGAGGTGTTCCCCGAGGCTATCGAGTCGAGCGTCCGATGGAGCCCGTCCAAATCCTCTTCGTCGGCGCCCATCACACCGTCTCGGGCCGCTCTCAGGAACGAGACTATCGACTCCTTGGTCTCGTGCGTGACATCGCTCGGGGACGCGTTCCCGACTCCGAACTCGTCCCCAGATCCGACGCGGACGATTATGTTGTCCTCGACATCGGACGCGCCCGTGGCGATCCTGAACACGTTCCTCCTCTTGATCAGGAAACTCTCGAAGGCGAACGCATCTATCATCCTCAGCGCACGCCCCCTTCTGGCAGCAGCTTCGCCGCGTTTATGTCCTTCGCGAGCCCGAGGCTGTCCGCGACCGGCTCGCACTTGGTGCGCAAAAGGTACGCCACGGGCCCGATGCCCGTCTCCGAGAGCGCCTCGTAGTTGGCCATGCCCTTCGCGATCACCAGGTCGGCCTTCCGAAGTCTCTCCCCGAACTCGCCATTCCTGAGCTCGGCGACGCTCATGCCCACCGCGAACCCAGGCGTCTCCGAGACATCGTCGACAAGGTCTTCTATGCCCAGCCCTTCGATGTCAGCTCTCGTCGCGTCGGTCAATATCGCCTCTCCCTTCACGACGAAGGTCACTCTCGCGCCGAGTCTCTCGAGCTCCTTGAGAACCAGCCTGTCGAACACGACCTCTCCGCAGTTGTCGGCGAGGTAGACGACATCCGCGCCCTTCCCGATCAGCGCCCTTATCTCGCCGGTGTCGTCGTGCCCCAGCCCGTCGTCCAGGAGCGACTGGAACTCCTGCTCCAGCTTCTCGGGCGAGTCGAACCCTGTCCCGATCCCGAAGTCCAGGACGTTGCCGACTATCGCGCAGACGAAGGCCGCCCTCAACCTGTCATCGGAAGCGTCGACGAACGCCTCGGCCCTCGGGTACAGTCCAAGGGCGATCTCGTTGCTCCTCCTCTTGAGGTCATGGTACGGGTCCTTCGTCCCGAGTATGCGGTAGACCTCCTCGTGCACTACGGTGGCCAATGTCGCTGAGCACACGCCCGGGCCGAACCCGTCTCCCAGGATCTTGGTGGCCGCCTTGATCGTGTCCCTCCCCTTGGAATGGTCGATCTCCTCGGTCTCGAAAAGCACCCTGCCGATGAGGCAGGGGACGCACCGTGGTCTCATCTCCATGGCGTGCCTGGAATCTTGCTACTCGGATATAACAGGTCGGGATGTACGACCGCCCTTCACATTGATATCCTCTGAAC
>DUGQ01000201.1 GCA_013331315.1 Thermoplasmata archaeon | reverse complement strand
TTCGCCTTCTGCGTGGCAGAAGGCGGGAATGACAAAGCGAGAGAAAGGAAAGGGTTTCAGTTTGGGTCCCTTGCGGGGCTCACATTCCCCAGTAGGCCTCGAGGAACTCGAGCCAGCCCATGTTGGGGAAGTCGAAGGTCTTGTATATCTCGTACCCGCCCCACTCGGTGTCCGCGTACGCCACCGTGTATGAGCTGTGGCTCGCGGGGAACAGGATGCCCATGCCCTGGTATCCGTACATTTCGCTGTTCTTCGTGACGCCCATGCCGAGCATCGTCTCCGCGTACGTATCCAGCACGTCCTCACAGGCCTTGGCGACGGGGCTGCTCTTCTTCGAATTCGCCATTATCTCCCCCACGAACGTGGGCATGTCGACCCAGCTCTCGCACCTGGCGCCCCACGGCATCATCGCGCTCAAGGCGGCGGCACCGACGATGTCGCGGTAGGAATCGATGTCGGCGGTGAGAGCCTCAGCCAGCGCGGTGACCTCGTCACCCAGCGGCATGACCATCGACATGTCGAAGACCGACTGGGTCGTGAGTATCTCGCTCTGGTACGGTGGCGAGCTGAACAGGTTCGTGAACTCCTCGACGATGATCATGCTCAGCTCGAGCGCGCTCATATCGGGATCGAGCACGAGCCTCTGGACTATCTTGTCGTACGAGAAGCCTCGCCATCCGATGTAGCTCTCGCTCGCTACCACGTAGTCGACACTCAGCCCCTTGGAGGCGTACTCGTAGAGCGTCTCCATCTGGCCAATCGAGCACTCGTCGCACGCGATAACGTCGACGTGCTGTCCCTCGAGAGCCGATATCATCTCGTGATGCGAGAGCCAGTCCCAATCGCTTCCGGGTTCGCTACCTTCTAGCGTCGTGTCAACGCCGACACCGGCCGTCGGCGTTCCATGGTCCCAGAAGAACAGGAGCATGTGCTCGGCCGGGAAGTTCGTGTCGCTGTACTCCACGAACCACCTGAGCGTCTCAGGGTCGCCCATGTTAATCTCGCCGAGGCTCTCACGCTCGACCATGTCGTTGTCCTCGATCGAGTACAGATAGGCAGGCTCGTAGAGCCTGTCGACGAGCATGAGCACGTTCACGTCTTCGCTGGAGCCTCCGTCCTTGAGCTCCTGGAAGTCCTCCTCCGTGTACGGGTCGAGGTCGTTGTCGGCGACGAGGTAGACGAGCACCGACCACTTGGCCATGCTGTCGGTCTCGTCTGTCAATATCACATCTTCCACTTCTGCGGTCTTGGCCGTGGTCATCCCGGCTAGAAGAGATGCCGCGAACACGGCCGCGACCGCAAGACTAGTCAAACCCCTGACACTAAGCGATTTCGACATACTGTCCAGTCCCCCTATGCTACCGCGCCGATAATGGCGTTACTGTGCTTTATTCTTGCGGTTACTGACTATATAAAGCTCCTTGGACAATAATAGGCACCCGAAGCCCCCCGCAAGGGACGGCCTTGTCCACGAGGCACACGATTCGAGCGAGAAATGCGGCATCTCGACTCTGTCGGTGCTGAGACACAGACCTCTTCGATTATGTCATGTCCCGACGGGGCAGCCTTCCTCTCCGCCACAAGCAACTTCTACTGTCCGACGCCTACATCGCCTCGTTGAGAGCATGAGCACGGCCCCAGGTTCGGAAAGCCCAGGCTTCGACGCGCGTCTTCTGCTGACCGATGAGGACAGGCAGAAGATGATGTCGATCATACACTCCATGGTATTCTGGGTCGGGGTCCTCGTGCCCGAGTACGAGATGCTTGACGACCACATGGTTGAGCTGAGGGACGTCGTCTACCGCCTCATCACCAAGAAGCATCTCAGCGAGTCGGACACGGCCGAGATCGAGGAGCTCGTAGCCTCGCTCAAGCGGAAGGAGCACGACCTGGAACACAAGCTTCAGCACGACCCGATGACAGTCCAGGCGGGCAAGGCGTTGATGGAGGAGATTCGCGGCATTCTGAAGGCCATCGATGAACTTCGCTACGCCGAATCCGAGGAAGACGCGGACTTCAGTGTGAAACACGTCAAGTCGAAGATTGAGGACGCCCGGCGATGGAACAAGTTCGTGGAGGAGATAAGACCTCCGAGATAGGTCCGAGGTCGTCGCCGTCACCCTCCGTAAGGGAGGGGAATCGCCCGAGTCAGTATCGACAGTTATATAACCGTTTGCTGACCGGCAAATCGAGATATGAAATAGCAGGAGACACGTTACCGCGGACGAGGATAGGGGGGGATTGTCTACCTCATGATACGTGGAACACTCCTACGAACAACGTGTCTACTGCTAGTCCTTGTGATGGCGAGCCCGCTGCTCATCGGGCAGGTCTCCTCGGTGAAGGACCCGGCCAAGGTCAAGGACAAGACTAGCGACTACAACCTGTACTTCGGCGACCTGCACACTCATACTGGGTATTCCGACGCCTATGATGACAGCACGCCCTGGGACGCCTACGCCGCCGCGATCAAGGCGGGCGCGGACTACATGGCGGTCACGGACCACATAGCCATCTGGAACGCCTACCACGCCTACGTCGCGGATCCTGAGGAATGGGCGGACCTGCTCGCGGCCGCGGACCACTACACCTCGGAGGAGTTCGTGGCCATGGCCGGATACGAGGCTTGGCTGCTCGCGAACTTGGGGGAATTCAACGTCTACAACGTGAGGGACCTGCCTCCTGAGCAGACGCTTGGATATCGACAGGACAGACTCGCCAACTTCTATGATTGGCTTGCCGACCAACCTGGAGGTATAGCCCAGTTCAACCATCCACTCTACGTGAGCGACAACTTCGAGAACTACGCCTTCTACTCCGAGTCCAGGGACGTCGGCATGAACATAATCGAGATACACAACGAGGACTTCTACGAGGACAGCTACATCATGGCTTTGGACGCCGGCTGGCACGTTATGCCCTCCGCCAACTCCGACACGCACTACTCGGACTGGATCGCTGGCCACGAAATGAGGACCGTTCTATTGGCCGAGGAGCTGACACCGGAGGACCTGTACGCCGCGATGAGCGCGCGAAGGGGATACGGCACACTGGACAAGAACCTCGAGATACGCTACACGCTGAACGGCGCGGTCATGGGCTCCATCCTCTCCGACACCGAGGTCACGGCGTACACCGCCACGGTCCAGGTAACGGACCCTGACGGAGCGGGTGACGAGATCACACTCGTGGAGATAGTCTCTGACGGAGGGACGGTTGTCGCGAGCATGCCGACGGACAGTTCCGACGTGAGCCTGACCTTTGAAATCGAATCCGACAGCGCACGGTACTTCTACGTGCGGATCACCACTGCCTCGCCGTTGAACGGCGAAGCGGGAGTCACGGCCTGGACCTCGCCCGTGTGGACCGGTAGATAGGTCGTCTGCGTACGACGAGCTCACGGTCGTCAAGCTACCGCGAGGTCTCCAGAGACGGTCTCTTGAAGCTTCAGGAAAAGGCTTAATTGGGCCGGATTGATGCACCCCCGAGGCGAGTCGGGATTCCGACTGGCCAAGGGGATTGTCTTATGCCTGCATTCGCAGACGGCTTCAGGATACGGAAGCCAACCGGAATTCTAAGGGAAGAGCAGAAGAAAGCAGTACACGAGGGAGCTCTCGGCGTGATGGAGACCGTCGGAGTCAGGATTCATAGCAGGGTCGCGCGCGACTCGCTCAAGGCGGCCGGAGCGACTGTCGACGAGGGCACGGGAGTCGTCAGGTTCCCGGAGGGGCTCGTCGAGTCGTTGATATCGAGCGTGCCCGAGAACATAGTGCTCGCGGGACGGGAGAAGGAATACGACCTTCCCATGGACGGACGGCACTGCTACTACACGACCGATGGCTGCGGGATAACGGTCTGGGACCAGAAGACGAAGAGCCGGAGGCTCGCGGTGCTTCAAGACATCAAGAACACCGCGGCCATCGGCGACTACCTGCCGAACTGCAGCATATACGAGCCGATGGTCGTCGCGTCGGACACTGCGGAGAACATCCACGTCATCGCCGAGATGAAGGAGGCCTTCGATATCTCCCGCAAGCACATCGAGAGCGAATCGACATCCAACGCGGAGGAGGCGAGGGTACAGATCAAGATGGCCTCGGAGATAGTCGGCGGCTATGAGGAGCTGAAGAAGAGGCACGTGATGTCGGCCATGGTCTGCACGATGTCCCCTCTCACGCTGGACGGGCACGCGACTGACGCCGCGATGGTGTGGGCGGAGGCGCACGTGCCTGTGTACATAACCGGCATGGCGATGATGGGCGTCAGCAGCCCCGCGACCTACGCGGGCAACCTCGTCATCAACCACGCGGAGACGCTCGCTCTCGCGGCGGCCATGCAGGCGCACGAGAAGGGCTCGCCCGTGATTTACGGCTCCGTCCTGTCCAACATGGACCCGCGGACAGGCGCGATACAGCTCGGCTCCCCTGAGGGGCTCCTCCTATGCGCTCTCGCCCACGACATGGCGAAGTACGTCAAGATGCCCTCCGCGTGCGGTGGCCTCGGCTCGAATGCGAAGGTCCCAGGGGTCCAGAGTTGTCTGGAGAACGGCATAATGGCGACGGTAAGCGTCGTCATGGGGCAGGAGGTCAACAACGGCATCGGCATGCTCGACTGCTCGACCGTCCTGTCCTACGAGCAGATGATAATCGACAACGACCTGGTGGAGAGGGCGCTTACCTGCGCTCGGGAGATCCCGGTCACGCCGGAGACACTCCACCTCGATATGATCAAGGACATCGGAATACTCGGGATAGGTCCCAAGAAGGGCAGCTTCCTCGGAGAGAGGGCGACCATGACGGAGGCGAGGGAGTTCTTCAGGTCGGCCATATTCACCTCCGAGCCGTTCGACCAGTGGGTCCAGAAAGGGATGAAGGAGGACCTCGTCGTGGCAAAGGAGAGAGCGGATTGGATCTTGGAGAATCACGAACCAGAGATGCTTGATAGCGACATCTCAAAGCGGCTGTCCGAAATCGTCAAGGAAGGAGCGAAGACGCTCTAGTGAGGCGGACAGGGAGCATTCCAGGGGGTTGTTGCATGGCGGTTGCGAGGTTGAGGTTCCTGGAGAAGGATGAGGAGGAGCTGATAGACCAGCAGAGCGTCGAATGCCTTGAGACGATCGGGGTGAAGGTCAAGAGCGAGCGCGTCCTGAAGATGCTGGACGACGCGGGAGCCAGGGTTGACCACAGGACTCAGGTGGCCAAGCTCCCGGAGACGATGGTCAGGCAGGCGCTCGGTTCGGCGCTGAAGGAGATTACCCTCTACGGCAGAGAATCGAAGAACGACCTCACGATACCGGTTGCTTCATGGCCGCACGTCGGCACTTCAGGACTGGCGACGTACATAATCGACATCGAGACGGGGGAGCGGAGGAGCTCCACCGTCAAGGACATCGCGGACTGTGTGAGGCTCGCTGACGCGCTGGACGGTGTGGACTTCGTGCAGACATGCACGACGGCGACGGAAGTCCCGGAGAAGACGCACGGTCTCCACGAGCTGTGGACGGCGTTGCAGAACACGACGAAGCACGTGCACGGAGTCGAGATATTCGACGCCGAGGACGCCAGGAAGCAGGTCGAGCTTGGAGCCCTGGTGGCCGGCAGCAAGGAGGAGCTCGACAAGCGACCGCGGTTCTCAGTCATCCACTGCTCGATCGCCCCCCTGACCTTCGAGCGAGACGCGGTCGAGGCGTTGGTGGAGTTCGCCAAGGCCGGTGTGCCCGTCACGACGATGACGATGTCCCTGTCCGGAGGCACCGCCCCGGTCACATTGGCGGGGACGCTCGTCAACGCGAACTCGGAGAACCTCGCGAGCTTCGTCAT
>DUGQ01000068.1 GCA_013331315.1 Thermoplasmata archaeon | reverse complement strand
CTATGGGTTTGACGATTGAATACGTCACGAACAGGAACGGGTCGGTCCAGTGGGCCCCCATCTGCCAGCCGAGCCATGCCGAGTCCTTCAGCAGCCTGAGGTCGTTCCCTATTGCCATCTGAGGGTCAGCCTCCCGGTCGCCTTGCCCAGGTTCTCCATGTATCTGAGTGCGTAGCGGGCGAGGACCATGAACACCACGCAGAGGACGATGAGGATGACTATCTCCGTGTTCACCGACAGGAACGCGTCGGCCTCACCGCCGGGGAATATGAGCTGTCTCATCGCGTCGAGACCCAACGTTATCGGTATGACGGACGCGCCTGCCGCCGCCCAGAACCCCAGGTATCTCACGGGGAAGTAGAAGCCCGAGGCGAAGTACACTGGCTCCATCATCAGCGCGGAGAGGTGGTAGGCCTCTCTCCCGAGCAGCATGTAGAGCGAGGCGAACATCATGCCCATCCCGTAGAGGGCGATCATGGTGACCACGAATACTAGCACCAGCATCAGCGGGTCAGTCAGCGAGAATATCACGTTGAACGCCACGGCGCCTATCCCGATCGTCATGGCCGCCTGGATGGTCGTCTCGAACAGCCCGCCAAAGGCCATGCCCGCCAGTATCGACATCCTGGATATCGGGGCCATCAAATAGAGAGAGAGGTTGCCTATCTCCTTCTCCCAGTAGAGCTGGGACGCCATCGACCACAGTATGTTGAGCCAGAACGCAGTCATCGCGCCGCCGAGCACGACGTAGCCCACGAACTCGGCCTGCGCGTTCAGGAACTTGTAGATGTACGCGTAGCCGGCTATGGTGAAGAGAGGAAGGACGACGTCGAAGAAGAACCAGCTGGGTTCCCGCGTAGCCCCGATGAGCCTCGGATACGCCCTTCCCCGGACCGCCCTCAGGTTCCTGTACAGGAGACCTTCGGTCATTCCAGGCCTCTCCCGACTAGCTTGATGAAGACGTCCTCGAGCGTCGGCTCCGTCTTCTGGAGGGAGACTATCTTCGAGCCTCTGCCGATCACCGTCGACACGATGTCCGACACCGATGACTCGTCTTCTAGCACGAACCTGAGCTTGGTCAAATTGCCTTCCACGTCCTTCGTGGAAGAGAAGTTGCCGATGCCAGGTATCGAGCTGAAGCCGTTGATGTCGTTAAGTCCCGCGACAGACAGCGTGAGGGTCGAGTTCATCCTGACAAGCCTCTTGAGATTCGCGGGTGTGTCACAAGCGAGTATTTTGCCGTCGTCGATGATGGCTATGCGGTCGCACAGTTCGTCCGCCTCCATCATGTAGTGGGTCGTGAGAACGACAGTCCTGTTGCCGTCCTCCCTGATCCAGTCGACCACGAAGTCCCTGACGGTCCTGGCTGCGTTGACGTCGAGACCGAGCGTGGGCTCGTCCAGGAAGATGATCTCGGGGTGGGTGACGAACCCACGGATGACGTTCATCTTCTGCCTCTGACCAGTCGACAGTGTCCGGACCTTCTCCTTGTCCTTGTCCCTGAGGCCGAACCTCTCCAGAAGGACGTCTATCCTCTCATGGGCGTCTTTGCTCTTGACACCGTAGAACTGCGAGAACATCCACAGGTTCTCGCGCACTGTCAGGAGGCCGTATCCAGATATTTCGCCCCCTGACACCATGTTGATCCTCCTGCGTATCTCCAGGAGGTCCTTCTCCACGTCGAAGCCGGCGACATAGGCCTTTCCTGAGGTAGGCAGGAGCAGCGTGCTGAGTATCTTGAGCATCGTGGTCTTGCCCGCGCCGTTCGGGCCCAGGACACCGAACAGCTCCCCGCGGTTGATCCTCAGGTCCACTGAATCGAGGGCCGTGACGACCTTGCCCTCCTTCCTCTTCTTGGGTCGGAAGACCCTTGTCAGAGACTGAGTCTCAACAGCATGTTGCATTCAGATACCCGCCTCACGCGTTCCGTGATAAGCTTCAGATGCGGTGGAAAGGGCAGTGCTCACCTTCGAGCGGTGAATACCCTTCCTCTCAGATAACCATACCAGGTCACGCCTCGTATTGATTCCGGTACCTGGTGACATACCCAGCGATCTTGTTCCTCATGGAGACGGAGCGCACATCGGTGAGCTTCGAGACCATCAGCTTATTGTGCTGGTAGTCACTCGTGAACTGGTCGGGGTACTTGTGGACCAGCTCGACGGCTACCCGCTTAATGTAGGTCGGTCTTATGTTTCCCATACAAGCTCACCGTGAAGGGCTCCGAAGTATAATGATGTATATATGGTTTGTGGGGTGAGCGGGATTGGTCACGCGCCAGCGCGCGCGTCCTCCACCAACAGCTCCTCCTCTGACGGGGAGAAACCTTTCTTGAATGGCTTGCCGCAGGAATACTCCCCCTCCGGGCATGAGCCCCGGAAACAACCAGGGCCGGCATCGGCGAAGAGTATCGGAGCGACCTTCCTGGCCTCCTCGAGCATCTTCCAAGCCATCAGGCGTATCTCCCACTGGGCCCGCCTGCAGCATCTGAGCCTGAAGAAGTGCCAGAGCTCGCGGGCGTTCATCGTCACGGTTATGTTCGTGTGACAGGCGTTAGGAAGCACGTACCTGGCGTCCTCCTTCGGAACCTTCTGCGCCAGCTCGCGATACGCCCTCCACGCGTCGTCCATCGCCTTGCCGTATAGCTTCTTTGTCTCGGAGTCCTTCGATAGAGACGGCGGGATGACGTACTCGGCCCTGTCCATGCTGACATACCTCTGACTCTGCTGCGAGTACGACGCTATCCTGTGCCTCACGAGCTGGTGCGTGAGGGAACGAGACACGCCCTCGACGCTGAAGGTGAAATGAGCGTGCTCGACGACCGACAGGTGACCCATCCCGACGACCTTCTCGATCATCTTCGAGGCCTTCTCCTCGGAGGTGGTCTCGAAGAGCTCCGTGGCGCCCTTCTCAGAGTAGCACGACTGCGCCGCCGCGGCGCATATCCTGTCGGGGTTCTTCGTGTGGTTGATCAGGGTTACCTTCAAATGCGCACCTGCCGGGCAAGGCAGCTAAACGGTTTTCCTCTCTAAATGCTTTTCATGGTAGACCCGGTGCCGACAGCCGTCACTAGCGGTCGCCTTGTCCGAGAACGAAGCTCGTCGAATGCTCGCCTGGGCCGTCGGTGGGCTGCGGAGAGCTCATGAGTTCCTTCAGCCGGACCACCTCCGGACGTTCGTCCGTCAGGGCCTTCTCGATGCCGGGGACGTGGCCGTCCCCTATGATGGCGACGACGTCGCCGTGGTCCTTGGAGATGGCCCGGATACGCTCGGCCATTATCCTGTTCCTGTCGTCTATGAGCACGGACTTCACCGTGGGGAACCGCTCGCCTATCTCGGCGATGTAGGCCTCGTCGTTGCTCTGGTACGCGTCCAGCTCCCGTTCCACGGCGTCCTTCGAGGAGACGAGCCCGACCAGCGCGCCGAACATCATGCCTATCCTCTCCCTCATCGACATGCGCTTCCACAGCGTGCCGAGCATCGCCGACGCATCGACGTCTATTAGGGCCACTCTCGCGCCGACCTCCCTCGCGGCCGAGGCGGCGGCAAGCATCTCGTTCCCGACCTCCGAGCCGAACTTGACAGCCATCCTCTTCTGGAACATCGCGAGGAGGGAGTACTGCACTGGTACCCTTCCCGAGGTCTCCCGTTGCATCAGCGACTTGAAACGGACAGGATCCAGCTCCAGACAGACTATCGAAGGCTGCTTCGACCGAATCAGGTCCCGTACTCTGTCCGATATCGCGAAGACGTGGCCGACACCAACCAGCGTTATCATGCGTACTGGCCATCGGAGGAGGTTTTTAATAAAGCTTTTCGCCATCTCAGCCCGTGACGCGTCTGGTAGTCTTCGACATGGACGGCGTTATCGCCGACACCGAGAGCTCGTGGGTTTTCGTGCACAGACATTTCGGGGTGAACAACGACCACTCCCTCAAGGCGTACCTGGACGGGGAGATAGACGACGTCGAGTTCATCAGACGGGACATCGACCTCTGGAAGAAGAAGGACCCGACACTGTCCATGGAGACTATCCGGAGGATCCTGTCGAGCGTGCCTACGATGAATGGGGCTCCTGAGGCCATGGCCGAGCTGAGGGGACGGGGCATCAAGACCGCAATCGTCTCCGCCGGGATAGACCTCCTGGCCCAGAGGATGGCCGTCGAGCTACGAATGGACATGTTCTTCGCGAACGGGTTCGTGGCCGATTGCTCCGGGAAGCTAACGGGTGACGGGATACTGAACGTGAGCTTGGCGGGGAAAGGCGAGAAGGTCGAGATGATCGCGAACATGCTGGATATCGCCAAGGAGGACGTGGCCAGCGTGGGCAACTCCAGATACGACGTGCCCATGTTCGACGCGTCCGGGCTCGGCATCGCCTTCTGCCCGGAGGACGACGAGGTCCGGAGCGGCGCGGACGTCGTGGTAGAAGAGAGGAACCTGAGGGCCATCCTGTCGAAGCTGTGATGATTCAGTACCCATGCTCTCCGATCAGGGGCACGAACACGCAGCCCCCGTGATTCTCCGTCGTGACCTTGTTGCCCCTCTTGACGATTTTGATGAGGTCCTGATACATCTTCCCGCCGACGGGTATGAGCATCTGCCCCTCATCCGAGAGCTGCTCGATGAGCGGCGAGGGGATGTTAGGGGCGCCACAAGCGACGAATATCCTGTCGAACGGCGCCTGCTCCGGAAGCCCCAGCGAGCCGTCGCCGACGATGACCTCGACCGTATCGGAATATCCCGCCCTCGACAGGTTCTCCTCCGCAAACCGAGCCAGGGACTCAAACCGTTCGACCGTGAACACCTTCCCGTCGGGGCGCACGAGCTCGGCCACGACTGCGGCATGGTAACCAGAACCGGCACCGACCTCCAAGACCTTGTGCCCGGGGCGCACCTCCAGTTTCTCCGCCATTATTGCGACCATATGCGGGGCGGATATCGTCTGGCCATCGCCGATCGGGAGAGGTGTGTCTATGTACGCCTCGTGCCGCAGTCTCTGGGGAACGAACTCCTCCCGCGGGACGCGCCTCATGGCGTCCTCAACGGAGGTGTCGGTGACATAGCCTCGTCTCACGAGGCTGTCCACGAGCCTGTCACGCAGGCCGGTTGTCTCCTCCAAAGGTATCGTCACAGACTATGCCTGTTCCCGCTGTAAAAGCCCTTCGGTACGCGAACTCAGTACGAAGTCTTCCTCACGATGTTCGCGTACACGCGCACTATGTCACGCGCGAGCGCGGAACCCTTCTTCAGCGACTTGTCCTCGACCTTGATGCTGTGAATCACGACATCCCGCTTGCCGACCTCTATGAGGTCGCCGATGAAGAACTCGTCATCTGGGGAGGCTATGAGATGCTCGGAGTAGGTCTTGCCATGATGGTTTATCGAAAATGGCACCTTCACCTTGTCGAACCGCTTCCCCCATATGGTGTCGACATCCCTCGCCTTCGCGAGCTTCACGCGAGCCCCTTTTGATTCCACGGACGTGACCAGGACTGGCAGCTCGCCGCACATGATCTCGTCATCGACGGACACGACCTCGTCGGGTCCGAGCGTGATGCTTGTCCGGTTGGACTTGGTGAGCCAGCTGATAACGACCGGGACGGAGACCGGCTTCTCACCCTTCATGACGGCGTGGTGGACCTGCCCGCAGGCCCTGCACCTCACGGTGGAGTCGAGCACGCTAGCGTTCTTGCCGGTGACCCTTCCGGCAAGTACTTCGTGCAACGTCTCCTCCTTGCAGGTGGGACACTCGACCATGACAGATGTGGGGGTGGTCATTTCAATCAGCCAATATCGCTAGTACGACTTACTTCTTTCCCATTATCTTGAAGGGGGCGTCGTGCCCCGGGACAACGATGTCCGCGGCTTCTATGATCCGCTCCATGCTCGAGACGGCCAGACGGCGGTCGACATGGACCGCGGGGGGAGCCAAGGACTCGTAGTTCGACCTGGTCGGGAGAGCGTCTCCGCAGATGACATAGTCGACGTCGGACTTGACGAGTAGCGAGATGCTTCCCAGTGTGTGTCCTGGCGTCTCGAGGACGGTGACCCCTTCGGCCAGCTTTGAGCCTTCTTCGACCCTCGCAGTCTCCACCGACGGCTCCTCGAGTCGATGGGCCATGAATCTGGCGTTGACGAACACATCGTTGCATCCACAGTGATCCATGTGGAGATGCGTGTTGACCACCGTGCCGACATCCTCAGGCGAGATGCCCGCCTCAGCCAGGGCCGCCCCTAGATCGGTCCTACTTGACCGAGCGCCCGTATCCACGATCATCATGCCAGTGCTGGAGCGAACGGCCGTCACCGTTGAGGACGCGTCGACGATTCGAGAGCCGTCCCGAACAATATGCCCTTCCCGCAGAATCCGGAGGCTAGGGCGACTTTCGACACTGGTCAGAGTAGGTGCCCCCGACTGCAAGTTATCGACTCGCGGGTGACCTTCAGCGGAGCGCCACAGTGGGGACAGCGAGCCCTTCGGAGGAACTCCTCGATCCAGGCGCTCCGAACATCGGCTATCTCCTCGTCCTCTATCTGTCTCAACATGGCCTTGAGTTCAGGCGTCTTCGCCAGCCTGCGCAACGCGTGGGCTCGATCTCGCATCTGCACGGTCGGACCACGAGTCCGAACTACGGGGCGCGTCATTCGAGGCATGTTCTCTTCGTGGCCGAC
>DUGQ01000114.1 GCA_013331315.1 Thermoplasmata archaeon | reverse complement strand
CGACGGGCACCCGCTCGATCTGGATGGGGACGGCCTTCCGAACGCATGGGATCCAGATAACGACGATGACGGAGTCCCCGACTATCTCGACATGTCCCCGTTCGCGAAGACCACTCTCGAGAGCGGGTTTCAGCTGGATGTCCAGACCTCCGGGAAGCCGACATACGTGTCCTTCCAGCTGAGGACGAACGACCCGAACCATATGAGGCTGATACAGCAGAGCTGGGACTGGCCTACGGACAGCAAAGGATCGTTCCGTGACCTGGACGGTTCCGTCAACGATGTCGTCATAGTGCCGACGCTGAAGGTCGACTGCCCGGACCTTCCCGACCAAGCAGATGTCGAGGAATATGGCATAGTCGTGGACAACTCTTCGGCCTACATCCCGTTGTTCCCGGTGTGGGAATACGGGAACATGGTCGCCTTGAAAGGCAGGATGTACTTCCCTGAGACGGCTTCTGAGCTCACTGCATCCCTTGATCTTAGCCTGATATGGAGGGTCAGCGGCCTGAATGATAACGAGATACGGGCGTACTCCGCGCAGAGCGGCGACTACCTGAGCCTTCAGCCGGACGGGGCCATACTCGCGGACGGAGACGATACAGGGACCAACGAGACATTTGTGTGGATGTCTCTGGGGTCGGACAGAGGGGCACTGATGGCCTCCAACGGATTCTACATGGCTGTCAATCCTGACGGGTCGATATCTGCGTCGTCGGATGGGATAACCCCTGAAGCGGAGTTCGTGTTCGACAGGGGGGACGACGAGTCCGTTGTGATCGTCGCAGCCAACGGTTTCAACCTCACCGCAATGCCGAGCGGTACGTTGGTCGCGGCCGAGGACGTGACCGAGGGCAGCAGCGTGTTCACCGAGGTAGACCTCGGGATCATGTCCTCTCCGATGGTGTTGGCGACCTATTACGAGGACTTCACTCTGACCGGACTCGAGGTGAGCGAGAACTTTGGCTCGAGCGTCGGAGTGTTCTACGGTTCGAACCTCACGGAACTGATCGCTGGAAACTTGGTGTTGGCCTATGAGTACCTGAGGAACTCGTCGAACAGCCTCTCCGACGTTCCCGCGATGCTTGAGGATTACAACGTCTCCGCTGTGGCGTCCGATATCCAGGATTTCTCTCACCAGGACGAGGCTCTTCAGGAGGCGATGTCGACCATGATTCCCTCGGCCGTCGATCTCATCCCGTCAGGAGAGACGATGCCTATCATCGTCGGAACGGAGGACGATATCGCCAGCCTCGAGCTGGGGCAGCTCTCGGACGATTACATCATCGCCGGTCCTATGGGAGCCGATCTGACCGACGAGCCGTCTGTGGTGTCCAAGGTACTCCGTTCGAGCTGGTACCTCGGAGGCAACGACACGCCCATGGACCTGTTCGAGGTGATCGACTACGTCAGGACTTGGGACCTGAACGACAGCTCGTTGATCACTTCGATAACGCTCGTCTCCGCATGGTACTGCGGAGAGTACACGATAGCCTCTGTCGGGGGAGTGTCGGTCGACTACGACTGTCCCGAGGTCGTCTTCCTAGACGAGACCGTCGAGTCCGTGATCGAAGCCGGCCTGATGACGATAGACATCCTCCTGACGTCGCTCGAGATACTCGATACGGCCTACGCCTTCTGCGAGACCTTCGCTCGACTCGGCGCCATCGCGAAGACCGCTGGGCAGAGCACGTGGGACCTCTTCAAGACCACGTTCAACTCCATCAAGCAGACATTGAGCAGCTCGACCACAGTGGTCCAACGGGTGAGCACGGCCATGAACGTCATCGGCGTGGTTCTGGCCGTTGGCATATCTCTGTATGCGCTCTTCGCGATAGGCGAGGAGTTGGGCTGGGGTGCGGTCGGCACTGGCATCGCCGTCACCTACTCCGTGGTCATGCTCGCTTATTCGCTTACTCTGCTCGCAATCGCTGCCTTCGGCGGACCTGTCGGTGCGGTGATCGCGCTTGTGATCGCCCTGGTGGACACGATTCTCCAGATCTTCGGGATAGACTTCATCGGTCTGTTCATCGGCTGGCTCATAGACTGTTTCACGGACACGAGGACTAGGAGCGAGGTCGACCTGGCGTACGTCGATTCCGACATGTCGTTCGTGGACGTTGACGGCAACGGCGTGGATGTCGGTGACAACATCTCCTATAGGAGCAGGCTCTACGGCAATGTCACTATCACTAGCGACGGCAGCTACCGCGACCTCGTGGACAGCTACATAGTCCCGCATCAGGTCATCTCCGCACCTTGGGGCTCCAGGTCGACAGGGGGCAGCGTGACAGTGGAGAACTCCACCTCGTATACTTCGAATTCCAAGTCGGTCCTGTACGAGACCGAGGCCTGGTTGAGACCAGGCATCGGCATGGTCAACTTCCCAGCGGCGATCGGCCTGTACTCTGACTACAGGATATACTATGACGACTGCTGGTGGTTCTTCGGGTGGTGGTGCGACCGGGAGTCGCAGACGAACGATCCTTCCAACACTCAGGTGTCTCACTGGACCACGATATACTTCGATGTCATGCCCGGCAGTATCGACGAGTTCGGCGACTGGCGCGGGATGATATCCGGCGACTCAGACGGTGACGGCCTGAACAACTCAGTGGAAGCGCAGGAGGGCACGGACCCGTGGAAGTGGGATACGGACGGTGACGGCCTCGGCGACGCCTATGAAGTCACGATCGGGTCGAACCCGAGGAAGTGGTCCGGGCGCGATTCTGACTCGGACGGTCTGGATGACCGGTTCGAGCATATGAGGGGGTACAACTTCTCGAGCGAGGACTCAGATGGGGACGGCCTCACGGACTTCTTCGAGTACCATGGCTGGGCGGTCAACCTGACCTATAGGAACGATACTTACTACTGGCTGGTCAACTCCGACCCCCACCTCAACGACACGGATGGCGACGGGATAAACGACTTCGAGGAGTACTACTGCCTGCTGAACCCACGCAGCGCCGACACCGACGGAGACGGCGTCGAGGACGAGATAACGGACTATTATCTTACGAGGTTCGAATACGACCACTCGCTCGTTCCGGAGTCGAATCGCACCACGGATAGCATAGTGGTCGACGACGAAGGGTTCGTGTACGCGTACTCATACGGAGCCAATCGCATACTCGTGTTCGATCCCAACGGCACCGCCCTGGGCAACTTCTCAGCCCCGGGCTCCTTCATGGAACTCGATTGTCTTCCCGGCGATGCCTTCGGCGAGAACCAGACTGTGATAATCGCATGTGACTCCATATCGATATTCTTCTATGCGGCCAACGGCACGCTCCTCTACGAGATGATTGAGACAGAGTTCGGATTCATGGACGTCTCGCTGCTCGGGGTCGTGGTGGACCCCGACGGCCCCGAACCCGGCACGTACTGCATGTACGTCCTCGTCGGAAGTGGCCACGACTCCGTGCAGAAACTCGTCATGAACGGGACGGAGTACGTGCGGACCGAGACACAGTGGGGCGATAGAGGAACGGGCCCAGGCCAGTTCTACTTCGACAGCTTCGAAGCCACCCTCGATATCGATGACGAGTATGTCTACGTATCCGATTGTGGCAACGACAGGATACAGAAGTTCGAACCCGACGGCACGTTCGTCACCATGTGGGGCGAGACTGGGACGCAGGACGGTTTCCTGTCGCGAGTAAGGGACATGACCATCGACGCTGACGGCAATGTGCTCACTCTCGACGGAGGAGGGGATTTCGCGGGTCGCATACAGAAGTGGACCTCGGAGGGTAGGTGGATGTTCAGCTCCGAGGCGGACTTCATAGCGGGAGACGGGTGCGCGGTCGACGAGAGCAACACGGTCTACATCTCGGGCTGGGACAACATCACCGTTTGCACCCATTACATGGAGCTCATACAGGCCGAACCGGACTATCTCTTCGTCGATGCCGACGGTGACGGCCTTACGGACGCAGAGGAGGTGGCGGGGTGGCAGATAACCGTCACGACGGAGGAGTCGACTTCGTCGTTTGTGGTCTCTAGTGAGACCACGACGAACGATACAGACGCCGATGGCGTCCACGACGCCGACGAGGCCGACCTGTGGTCGAACCCGCGCTCGAGTGACTCGGACAGCGACAGCCTCCAGGACATCGACGAGTGGCTATTGGGAACCAACCTCACGCACTGGGACTCCGACGGCGACGGACTGGGGGACGGCGCCGAGGTGGAGTTCGGGAGCGATCCGACCAAGCCTGATACAGACGGTGAAGGTCTGTCAGACCTTCACGAGTTCAACATTGGCTCCGACCCGAACAACCCTGATACCGACGAGGACGGGCTCGACGACTTCAAAGAAGTCGGCTACGGCTCCGACCCCAGGAATCCTGATACCGACGGGGACTTCATGTTCGACGGTCAGGAGTACGAGCTGGGAGCCGACCCTCTATCCGGCGATACTGACGGTGACGGGATCGACGATGGCTATGAGGTATTGTACGACACGAACGCCACCTCCGGCGATACCGACGGCGACAACCTGACGGACGGTTTCGAGTTGTCTTCTCTGATGAGCCCGTTGTCGAACGATACCGACGGTGACGGCGTGAGCGATTCGAGGGAGCTCGAGCTGGGCCTCAACCCGAAGAGCACTGACTCCGACGGCGACGGCATCCCCGAC
>DUGQ01000083.1 GCA_013331315.1 Thermoplasmata archaeon | reverse complement strand
GGTCTTCTTGTGCGTGCTCCTGAGGTCCTCCTCGGTCCTGTACACGAGCTTCCTCTTGTCGAGCCAGTCCTCCAGCAGCCCCTCGCCCCACTTGCCTCGCTCGGTCTGCGTCTGCGCGCCCTTGGGCGAGTATATCAAGTCCAGGTCTGCGAGCTGCTTGAGCTCCTTCTTGAGGCGTTTGTCCCTGCAGGTGCCAGGGTCGCGGATGTACTTCCAGTACTCCTTCCTCGTCACGCCTATCTCCGGGGCGATCATGAGCCCCAGGAGCACGGGCGGGAAGTTGATCCTCCTCGCGAGCTTGTAGATGGACACGCCCTTCTTCCACTCCTTGACCATCTTCTTAACGTCGTTCTTGACGATGTAGAACCTCCGGGTCGCGTCCCTCACGGTCCTCTGAGTGTACATCACCAGAAGCAGTTCCTTGTCTATCTTGAGTTCATCGGCCAATCGGTCGATGTCCCGGGGAGTCTTCAGCCGGGAGTATATCTTCTTGTAATCGTCGTATTTCATCGGTTCACTGTCCAGCAGCGCCTTCTTGGCCGAGCAGTCGTAAGCATCACTCTTGTAGCTGGGAGGCATTATCTCGCAGACTCTACTTATTACTTTGCTGGCCACATCCCCGGGCCTGGCTCAAGGGACCTGGCTACGCTGGCGGAAGCTTGAAATCGAAAGACGCTATCGAGTCCTCCTGATACGAGCCCGTTCGAGGGGTTAGGTTCCATGGCTCAGGCAGGTTTCAGGAAGGCGATCATGCCGGCCCGGTACGTACAGGGAGCAGGTGTCATAGGTCAGCTCGGGACCTATGCGAGACAGTTCGGCACCCGCCCGTTCGTGGTCTCGGGGAGGACCGCCTTCTCGAAGGTCAAGGCGCGTCTGCAGGCCTCCCTGCTCGCGGCAGGGACGCCCATGATCGGTCACGACGACACCGTTACGGAATGTACCTACGACAAGATAGCCGAGGTGACGCGGAAGGCCGAGTCGCTGGGTGCCGACGTCATAATAGGCTGCGGCGGCGGCAAGGCGGCGGACACGGCCAAGGCCGTCGGCGACAAGCTCGGGCTCACGGTGATCACCGTTCCCACGCAGTGCGCGACCAACGCGGACCAGATGGCCGATGCCGTCATCTTCACGGAGGACCACAGGTTCGTGGAGGACTACTACCTCTCGAGGGCGCCGGCGCTCGTGCTGGTCGACGCTGAGATAGCGGGGCTCGCGCCTGTCAAGTTCCTCGTCCAGGGCATGGGCGACGCCCTGGCGTCGGGCTATGAGAAGCCAGCGTTCGCGGCGGCCATGAGGGCTCGGAAGTCTGAGGAGCAGGCCTCATCCGCCGCTCTCGAGATCAACCTGAAGTGCTTCGAGGTCTTGATGGCGAATGGCGTTCAGGCGAAGAAGGACGCCGAACGCGGCATCGTCAGCGAGTCGCTCGAGGCGGTCATCGAGGCCATCAAGCTCATGAGCGGGTTCGGCTTCGGAGGAGGGGGCTGCGCGGCCGCTCACGCGATCCACAACGGTCTCACGGCCCTGGATGGGATTGAGAGGAAGCACGGGGAGATTGTCGCGTACGGCACGATCGTCCAGATGGTCCTTGAGAAGAGGCCTTTGGGCGAGATCGAGCGCGTCATGCGCTGGTGCATCGAGCTAGGGCTACCGGTCCGCCTGGCCGACCTGGGCAAGTTGGACGTCGCCCAGCTGCCCGTCGCGGCTGAGAAGGCCTGCGACCCGAAGGACACGATGCCGAACATGCCGTTCCCGGTCACCCCTTCTGACGTCCTCGCGGCCATGCGCGAGGTCGAGCGGCTAGCGGACGACCTCGCCTGAGCGTGCTCCGACGCGGTCATCTCCGCCCTGATTCGCCTCCGCTGGCCATGTCGACCCTCTCGGAAAGACCTATATACGGCCATCACGATTCTAATGTAGCCGCAGGTCTGCGGCAGAAGGGATGATTTAGAGGAGGCATTCAAGATGAGTAGCACAATGGGTACTATTTTCGCACCGGGATCTTCACCCCCATGGCTTCCGCGCGACGTGGCGGAGGGACGCAGGTTCGCCTGGTGGGCGGCGATCATGTTCCTGCTGTGGGTCCTGATATGGTTCGTCATAGCCATCGCCGCCATGGTAGTCTGGGTCGTTGACGACGGCCAAGGACCTGGCATGCTGCTTCTCAGCCTGATCGGGTTCATCGCCATGGTGGTCTGCTTCATGTCTGCCATATTCATGAAGAAGACCGTGCTGGACGCGATCGACCAGGGCAGGTTCCACGACGCGAAGAACGATTCGATGGTCTGGATACTCTTCGGGTTCGCGGCGTTCGCGCTCCCGTCGATACTTCTGATACTGACGTATGTGAAGCTAGGGGACGCGATCACCGCGCACGCGCCGGTCGGGTACATGCCATACCAGCAGGGCGCGGTCACCGCGCAGACGCCTCAGACGGCGCACCCGCACGCCCCGCCACCCGCGCCAGTGCAGCAGGCTCCGCCCCAGCAGGCACCCCCAGCTCAGCACCCGCAGTACCACGGACACGCGACACCGATGCTCCGCTGCAAGAACTGCAACGTTCAGTTCCCGACCTTCATGCACACGTGCCCTAACTGCGGCAAGCCCAAGGAATAAACTATTTCCTCTTCTCCCTCTTTTCCCGTTCTCTGAGGACCAGTGGGAACCATGACTGAAGTGCTCTACATGAGGGACATCGAGTCGAACTACATCAGGGAGTTCGACGCGAGGGTCGTCGAGCGCGGGTTCGACTACGTCATACTCGATCGGACGGCGTTCTACCCGCTCGGAGGGGGGCAGCCATCGGATGTCGGCTTCCTCCGCTGGGAGGGCGGGGAGGCGCAGGTGAGGGAGGTCACCAAGAAGGAGGGGCACAAGCACCACCTGGCGCAGAGCCCGGACATCGTCCCCGACGAGGTCAAGGGCGTGCTCGACTGGGACAGGCGCTATGCGCACATGCGCATGCACACCGCCCAGCATGTCGTATCAGGTGTCGTCTACGACCTCTACCGCGCGAGGACAGTGGGGAACCAGATATACCACGACCGCTCGAGGATAGACTTCGCGCCCATCACCTTCACGGACGAGATGATCGCCGAGGTGCAGCGGATGTGCAACGACATATTCGCCAGGGGGACGCCCGTGGAGATAACCACCGCCAAGCGGGATGATCTCGAGAGGAACATAGACGCTCAGAGGGCAAACCTAGATCTTCTTCCCAAGTCCGTCCGCGAGCTCAGAGTCGTGACGATAGGGGACTTCGACGTGTGCCCGTGCGCGGGAACGCATGTCCGCTCTCTTAGCGAGATAGGCAGCCTGACGATCACGAAGCGGGAGCGGAAGGGCAAGGACAGGGAACGGATCACCTACGAGCTCAAGGCCTGAGTGGGCCCGCTACACAATCACAGCCCCGACGAGGAGATATGCCGTTTCTTCCGTGTATGGCAGAGTCCTGACACGGGTGGTGCAGTCAATCGTGCCGGCCGACAGCGCCGGCGAGTCATTCCATACATCGAGTTCCAGCTTGTGCGATCCCGACGGGAGTTCCAGGTGGACGTGCGTGTCCATCACCCATGACTCGTTGTCGTACATCAACATTCCTGAGCGGACCGTCTCGCCATCGAGATAGACGGTGAAGTTCACCGACCCGTACATCTCGCCGTTCACCACCACTGAGACGTCTAGCTCGGACACGTCGCTGGTCCTCGCATAAATCGTGAACGAGGCCAAGACAACCGTGGTCGCGACGATCATTGAGACGATGCCCATCCTCGCATACCTCGGGAAAGGTCTCGAAGCCCCCCATCCTTCCCGAGCTTGCCACCACAGCACCCGGGACCTGGGCGGCATCGACAGCCCGTTCCCTGGCCTCTCGACTCCAACGAAGATGGCCACAAACAGAGTCATCGTGCCGACGAAGGCGACCGAGTAGGCTCCGTACCTGAACACATCGGAATCCAGAATACCTCCTTGATATCCGTCCGTCCCGAGATACCACAGAAGCGGCAGGCCGATGATCAGGCTCGGCATCTGGACCAGGGATCCCAGCGGCGAGAAGGCCGCGATGGCAGTTCCTGCGAGGTAGACGATGCCCAGTGTCCGGAGGATCGAACTCACGTCCCGATGCAGGACAGTGTCGCCGGACCCGAACGAAAACGAGAGTATGATCGCCACAAGCCAGAAGACAATCGCTCCTGTCATGGACAGGAGGAACCCAACAAGCCCTATGAGGTTGACCCTCAGAGAACCACCTTGCAGGGTAGGATTCTACCTGCAAGTATATAGAGCCGCTCTTCTGCCGTCGTTTCTGAGGGTTGGCGTGCACCCTATGGACGAGCGGAAGCCCAGTTCACGCATGTGGAAATCCCACTAAATCCTTAAGTAGGCAGGGGCCGGTTATTCATCCCAGGTGGCTTGAATGGTTGAGACCAGGACCGTCTCGGAGATAACCAGCATATCGATAAGACTCAGCGCTGTGTTCGCCGTCATCGGCATAGGGCTGATGTACCTGTACATAGCGGTGACGGACGCCTCGATGCCAACGAAGGTTCTCTGGTCATCCACGCTGTCCCTGGGCGTGGCCTTCACCTTCCTGGTGATATGGTCCATAGCGAGGGACTCCCTCAGGCAGAGGGAGCGCGAGATGAAGAGGGTCCAGAGTCCCTGAGGAAACCCTCACTCCTTCTTGTTGTTCTTCCTCGTTTCCTCGGAAGGTTCTTCCTCACTAGCTTCCAGCAGGAGTTCCATCAGGTCGACCACCTCTATCCCGGGGACTGATCTGAGCTGCGTCTCGCAGAAGGGGCAACACGTCACAAGCGTCGTAGCCCCCGTCGCCTTCGCCTCGTCTATCTTCTTCTGGGCGAGGTCGCGTGACAGCTTCGGGAACGCCGACTGCAGCCCCGCCCCCGCGCCACAGCATCTCGACTCGTACCCCGAGTTGGGCATCTCGACGAAGTCGGCGACGGCCTTGACTATCTCCCTCGGCTCGTCGAACACGCCCCCGAGCCTCCCCAGGTGACAGGGGTCGTGGTAGGTGACGCGCCCCTCG
>DUGQ01000170.1 GCA_013331315.1 Thermoplasmata archaeon | reverse complement strand
GTGGCCACGTAGACGTCCCGTTCGAACTCTGGCCATTCTCTCAGGTATTCAACGACGTCCTTCTCCGTCTTCACATCCGCCTTCTTCAACTTGTCCCCCCGTCCTCTTTATCAACACGGAGCGAAGAGCGGTTGAGTCTTAGATGGTTTTCGGCGGGTGTGCGAAGGTGCGGGGCGTCTCGGTCAGCCCGATTCTGCTGATCTGCTTGAGAACAGCTTCTCCGCAGGGCAGCCGAGAAGCCTCTGGCGGCAGTGTTTGCAGGCCAGTCGCCCTCTTATGAGGGCGTTTCCAGCAGTCGAGAGGGCGAGCAGCGCCAGCACGAGGACGACGATGAGCCAAGAGAAGTCGACGACGATCAGACCGATGCCGCAGATGAGGGGCACGAACGAGACCGCGAGGTCCGGCACGATGTCCTTCCACGATATCTCCCTAGCGGTGAAACGGGCAGGGTCCCCGCTCTTGAACAGACGGGCACAGACCCTTCCCCTTCCTGAGAAACAGGTCCTCCCGTAGTAGTAACAGTTGACACAGCTCTTCTTAAGCAGATTCACTTCCAGGACCGCGCAATAGATGATGAACGCGACGGCCCCGATCACGCCGAGAGCCACCCAGAGCAGGTACGCTCCAATCGCCCAGACCGCAACCACGCTCAGATTGGACAGGAGGACGGTCCGGACCGGGTATCTGTCGAACGCGTCCACATTCTCGGGCATTAGCCGGATGACTGCATTCTCCCTTCAAGAAGTTTGCCGAGGCTGGGCGGATATCCAGGCGCTGCATACGCTTGCGCAGATTACTTTTAGCGGAGATGCGATTGGATGTTAGAGGTCGGTCGAATGGAGCTTGGCGCCCTACCGCGACACAGCCGGTCCACGATGGTCATGGTGTCAGCAACTGTCTTTGCCGTCCTTCTCTCGTCCCAGGTTGCGACGGCCGTCCCATCGGGAGGCGAGACGACGGTCTCCGGGGTCATACATGACATGTGGCTCGAATCCGACCGATGCTACTTCAGGATCTCGATTCAGTGGAGTGAGAGCGGCAGATTCACAGGGGAGACGGTGGACGCTGTAGCCTCCTTCTTGAACGAGTCCACGGCGAAGTACGAGCGGGTTGCGAGCTCGATGGGGTGGAGGACGGGAGACGAGTTCAACGCCACACTGGAGTACTTGTTCGACGAGTTCGGAAAGGCATATCGGATCGAGTTGACCCCCAAGAGCGACGAGAACTACGCGGAACCATTGAGCTACTTCGAGCGCAACCCGTTCGTCTTCTACCTACTTCTCATCGTCGCTCTCTACATCGTCCTGCAAATCATCCTCTTCTTGGTCCTGAGGAAACGCGGCAAGAAGGGAAGGTACGAAGGCCCTGACTACATCCAGTACGTAAGAAGGATCTGAAGGGTCGTTTGACTCCTGCGAAGCCCACATGGTCGCCTTCTTTCTCCCGTAGGAGACGCCTAGCCATCAGGAGAGCGGGTCATCCACGGGCCCATGGTCTATCCACGAGTACAGCGTCCCGTCGTGGACAGCGATGCCATACCTCTCTTGAGCCGTCTGCCCAGCCACCTCACAGGTCAGTTCGATCGCGTACACGACTTCTTCCTCGAACCCGGCCGATGAGAGTTCCCCGTCCAGGTAGATCAGGTGGACAAATGAAATCGTGTCTCCTCTGTTGAACACTTCAGGGTCGGTCGTGTCGGAGACGAAGTAGACGGTGAGAACATCGACCTCGACGCCACCGTCGAAGTAGGCGTAGTGTTGCGCGTTGGCCATGTCTTCGGCCTCCTCCAGTGTAGCGGGAGCCGAGAAGCCGGACACATCCATGAACGCCTCGACAGAGAGCGCGTTTGTGCGTTTCGAGCTCCCATTCTCCATGTACTCCGTCAGGGATAGTGTGATGTTCGCGTACGCCCAGACGGCTATTTCGCCGTTCAGAGTCTCATTGAAGTCTCTGTTCCAAGTTATCCCCCATTGCTGGAGGACCAACGGAGTTTCCTCTGACGGGTACGGCGACTCGCTCGGGTCGAAGACGCCTTCCATCTTCACGGCATAGAATGCGAAAGAGGCAAGGGCAATAGCCAGCAGGACCGATAGCGTCCTTATCATCATCACGTCCGATTGTCTTCTCGGTGGGGCGGCATCGCTCGCCTCTGTTGACTGATTCTGCGAACCTTGCACGGAGCCATCTCCTCTGCTTGTGCGGAAAGGTCTCCCCGGTAGATATACTAATTGACCGCGTGGCTGGCAAGGGCGCGCGTGTTCGGCCAGCTACTCAGCAGCCAGAGGGATCGCCCAAGACACATTGTTGGCCATGGCGCTTATCGATTACCCGGTCTGAGCCTGCCTCTGGTCAGAGAGGCGAACACTCCCAAGAAGCACAGTACGGAGAAGGTCATGAACCCCGGCTGGAAAGCCTTCATGAACTCAGGCGCGAGTTCCGGAGACATCTGCGCGCTCCCGACGTAGACTGAGATGAACATTGTGGCGATGCCCAAGCTCAGCACTTGCCCGATGAGCCTCATGGTCCCGACCGAGGCCGATGCTATGCCATAGTTCCTCTTCTCGACCGAGCTCATGATGGCGTTGGTGTTCGGAGACGAGAACAACGCGAATCCGAACCCAAGGAACGCGAGTACTGCGACAATCATCCACACCTCGGTCCCCTCGCGGAAGAACGATATCAGTGCGAGACCGATGGCGTTGATGCCCATGCCAACGGATGCGATTATCCTGGGCTCGATGACATCGGACAGCCTGCCGGCAACAGGCGAGAAGACTGCCATGACAACCATCTGGGATACCAGGACCATGCCAGCCTCGTGTGCGTTGAACCCCTCCACGTATTGGAGGTACAGGCTCATCATGAAGCCGACCGCGAACGTGGCCGCGTAGTTGATCAACGCCGCCATGTTGGAGAACGCGAAAGCCCGATTACGGACGAATAGCCTCATCTCGAGTACCGGGCTGCTCTGACGGAGTTCCCACAGGACGAAGGCCGCCAGGATGAAGGCGCCGACGGCTGTCAGCACCACGCCGAACGGTTCTGACAGGAATGAGAATCCGACTATGACCGCGGTGAGGGACAAGACGTAGAAAGTCGCGCCGACGCGATCATATCTCTCGCCACTAGCCTCACACCAGTCTCCGACCAGCTTTCTCGTGCCTATCCAGATGACCCCGATTATTCCGGGCAGGATCACCAGGAATATGCTTCTCCATCCGAGGAACGTGGTCAGAAATCCTCCCAGGACCGGTCCGGAGGCTCCTCCTAGGTAGACGACTGCCACGGTCATCCCGAGCGCCTTCCCCCTCTCCTGGATCGGATACACGGAAGTGAGCAATGCGATGGATGTTCCGAAAATCATCGCGGAGCCGATTCCCTGCGCCCACCTGAACGCTATAAGCATCTCCGCCGTGGGGGCGAAGGCGCACAGAGTCGAGGTAATGGCGAAGAGGGCCATTCCGATTACGAAGACCTTCTTCCTCCCCCAGATGTCGGCTGCCCTTCCGAGAGGTACGAGGAATGCGGCGGCTGCGAGGAGATACGATGTGGCGACCCAGCTCAGCATGACTGCCGTCATGCTGAAATCCTCTCCGATTGCAGGAAGCGCGACGTTGATCGAGGAGCCCATGAACGGCGTCAAGAAGGAGCTGAGCATCGCCATCATGAGAGCGTATCTTTTCTGGTCAGGTTTATTCAGGTTCGATGTCTCCCGTAGCATTCTACCGAATCGCTACTAGCATTATTGCTTTTCCGCCATGGCGGCCTTCTTGAGAATGGGAGATCACGGGCGTGGATACGAGTGAGTTTGCGGTCGCCGGGCCGCGCACCATGCGTCAGCCAGTTCCCCTTTTTCTGGTTTCAATCAAAAGCTGGACTCCCAAGGGAACGTTTATGGCGTGTGAGTCTCCATTGCTGCATTCATGACCGGTTTGGTTCCCGAAAAGACTGGAAGTATTCATCCTCTGGTTTGGTCCAAAGCGGCGCGTGGGGACAAGGAGTTTGTCAAGAATCATCTCTCCGCTCATTTCAGATTATCCACCAAGACTGCGATCGTAATCCTAGTGGCGATTGCATCATTCTTCCTTCTCCTTGTGGTGATTAGCTAGTCACACGCGCCGTTCCGCCCCTATGGCCTTTTCTCTGACGCAACCCCTCGACGGTCATGAGTATGTCCTTCGCCGCCATGGCATTTTCCCCCTTGATGGGCCGAAAACACGACTTCACCGGTTATGCTTGGTGGTGCGGCTGCCGGGATTCGAACCCGGGCTTAAAGCTTGGGAAGCTTCAGTCCTAACCACTAGACTACAGCCGCTTTGGTGAGAAGTATTGCCCCGCTCGATTTAAACATATCCGAGAATCTAGACAGGCGATTTGCCTGCCAGGCCCGCCTCAGCCACGAACAGGTTCAAGAACCAGTATCCGTCCTTCAGCGCCGTCTCGCCTGGAATCAGGTTGACCGGCTCGGAGAACATCGGCCCGTTCACAACGCAGGTGTGGTATTCCCCCGCCTCTCCTGACGGGTCGATGCCGCTGCTCCTGAAGAGATCGATCATGTTTTTGTCGAGGGTCCTGCCGAGCCACCTCTTGCCGAGGATGCCGTCCTTGACTGAAACAACCACGGCCTTGAATCCTTTGGAGAGCAGCTCTTCCAGCAACACTTCGCGGGCCGTATTCCACAACGGGAGACGCGCCTCTATGCCTACGCGCGCGCAAACGCCCTCGACCCATTCCCTGTGTTCCGCGAGGTCGAT
>DUGQ01000120.1:3301-6927 GCA_013331315.1 Thermoplasmata archaeon | reverse complement strand
GTCCGTGCTCGCGGTCCGCACGATGAACGACATGGGCGAGCTCCCGACGAACGTCCATTTCATACTGGACGGCGAGGAGGAGCTTGGCGGGCCCGGGTTCCCCACGTACGTCCGAAAGAACCGGGGGATCCTCTCAAGGGCCGACGCGATGTTCAGCTTCGACTACGGAGAGAACGCGAACGGCGTGCCCGTCATGTGTCTCGGTCTCAAAGGGACTGTCTACATGGACCTCGCGGTCAGGGGCTCGGAGAGAGGGGGACCCACGGAGGGTGAGATCCATTCGAGCGACGCGGTCATCGTGGAGAGCCCGGTCTGGAGACTCGTGCACGCTCTCTCGAGCATGGTCGACGAGGACCAAGACCCGGCGATAGACGGAATATGGGACGACGTGGCCGGGCCCAGCGCGGAGGATGCCGCCCTCGTCAAGAATCTCGTGAAGAGGTTCGACCCAGACTGCTACGCGAAGGAGCTCGGGGTGAAGAGGTTCAAGGTCAAGGGCTCGCGGGAGAAGCTGCTGATGAAGTACCTCTTCGAACCGTCCGTGAACATAGACGGCTTCCTCGCGGGGTACACCGAGGAGGGGACAAAGACGGTGCTTCCAGACAGCGCCTCCGCGAAGGTCGATATCCGGCTCGTGCCGAACATGACCATTGAGGGGACGAGACGCAGAGTGAAGGAACACCTGAAGAGACGTGGCTTCACCGACGTCGAGGTGAGGCATCACACGGACTACGGTTGGTCCAAGGTCTCCGTGAGAGAGGATGTCGCGCAGGCGTGCATCGAGACGGCGAGATACCACGGGAAGGAGCCCGAGGTCTGGCCCCTCTCAGCTGGCTCCGCGCCGTTCGACTTCTTCGACCAGTATCTCGGCGTGCCTTGGGTCATCTCGGGCCTAGGGTTTGGAAGTGGGGCGCACGCTCCGAACGAGTTCGCAGTCGTCGACGGCATGAAGGACTTCGAGAAGAGTGTCGCCACGCTCTTCCATAAGTACGTTGCCATTTCGTCGAAGCGGGGACGCGGAGCGGGCAGGAACCGTTAGCCAGACGGGGACTTGTCGCCTGGCTCAAGCGCGGCCACGTTCGAAATCCGTACGAACCCTCACCATTTCGACACGAGCCAATAGGCGCGGCAGATACCGTCATATAGCAAAATACTCATCACGAGCGTTGGGGACGGGGGGACTGAGCAAGATCTTTTCTTGTTATGTTCACCCAAGGAGGCATGCAAATGACAACGATTGCATCGAAGTGGGCTAGGATATCAGCTATCATGATTGTGGTGATGCTCGGGGTCTCGATGATCCCGGGGATGGTCTTCAAATCACCGATCAGCGAGAACGTGGCGGCCGCGGGAGAGACCTATGTCAAGGTCGGCTGGGTCAGCGAGGTCATAAACTGGAACCCGATGGACCTGGCGATGGTCGAGGACTGGGTCGCCTGTTTCCTGATATTCAGCGCTCTCTGGCAATATGACGAGAACTGGGGATTCCCCGAGGGAGACCTGGCCAGGAGCTGGAACATGACCTATCACCCTGACGGGACGATGACCCTGTGGGTGAACATCACCGAGAACGCGTATTTCAGGAACATCAAGAACACTGACATGGACAGCACGGACTATCCGCTGACGGCCGACGACGTGGCATTCACTTTCAACATGGCCAAGTCGAGGACGGCGTGTGCCTGGGAGTACTATCTCAGAGACTACGAGAACATCACCGCGGTGAACGACTACACCGTGCGCATGGACATCCCGTACTACAAGGCGACTGTGATAGACGACCTCACAGGGATCCCGATAGTGCCTCAGTTCCAGTGGCAGGATTTCTTGGACGGGAAGACTTGGATGAACCCGATGGACCCGGAGGATCTGATAGGTAGCGCGGCATTCGTCTACGAGGATTCGCTGATAGGTTCATGGTACATGTTCAAGACCGCACCGAACTACCACGGTGAGGCGGACTACGGCGCGGAGAGGACCGTCAGTATCGACGGCATACTCTACGACCTCTCGACGAGCTCCTCGGACATGGTCATAAGCATGAACGCCGGAGAGGTGGACACGGTCGCGCTCACCGGCTTCGTGGAGTTGTACATGGACGAGCTGGGCAACAACACCGGTGAGCCGATAGTGAAATCGGCGGTTCAGGAGCTCGGTATCTGTGACATCGCTCTCAACGCCATACCCATGGAGTACCGTATTGACGCCCAAGGGGCCAACGACTACGGGTTGGGCAACGTCCACCTTCTGGACAAGGAGGTCAGGAAGGCAATCCTGATGACGCTCGACAAGGACTACATCTGCAACACGATAATGAGAGGCCTTGCGACCAGGGCCACTTCGGTCATCTGGCCAGGGGATTGGCAGGCGGACATCGAAGGTGAGCTGCCTTTCGACATCGATGGGGCGTACGACGTGCTCATCGCGGCCGGATACGAAGACAACGGTGGACCGTACCTCGAGGCTGGACCGGATTCGTATGTGGTAATGGAAGGACTCGTAGAGTACGAATCCCAGGAGGCGGAGCTCTCTGGGATCATGTGCCACTGCCCCGACACCGACCTGAGCTGGGAGCAGATCGTGACGTCTTGGGAAGGCTGGGCCGCCCAGGCCAAGATCGGCTTCGAGTCCGAGGCGATAAACGAGGCTCAGATGATAAACGACGAGTGGTACAAGGCCCTCTTCGACATCTGGGTGTGGCACTGGGGTTGGGGACCTGAGCCGCTTTCGGACCTCAGCGTCTGGCTGACCGCGGAGATAACGTCCGGTGGCGACAACTGCGAGTGCCCGATGGGTCCGTGGTGGGTCAACTCGACCAACTACACCACCAGCCCGTTCGTCAACGCCAGCATGATCGAGGAGTTCGACATGGACTCCGAGGACTTCAACGGGTTCTCAGCCTTTGACCAGAACTTCTCGTTCGCGCAGAAGGCCCTGGACCTCGGCGAGAGGCAGGAGTTGGTGAAGACGCTGCAGCAGTTCGTGTACGACTCGTACACCGAGACGCCCCCGTACTACGATGTGGGGCTCTACGGATTCTCCACCAAGCGTTTCCAGGGCTGGGGCAACTGGGAGCTCCACTCGGGAAGGACCATAGTGTCAGGGATGCTCTGGCTGTGGTTCGACCTCGAGCCGACGGGAGTGCCGATGTTCGACACCGGTCTTTCAGCGTCGTATGAGGTGCAGAGAGCGCAGGCGACCGAGTTCTCAGTCATGATACACGACTCGGACGGGGACCCGCTCGACGTCACATGGGACTTCGGCGACGGAAGCGATGAGGAGACCGTGACCTACACGACGGGAACGGCTACTTCGTTCGAGGCCAGCATAGAGCACACATATGACACACTTGCGAACGACCTGGTCTTGATGGTCACCCTGTCTGACGGGACTTTCACGGTGTCTGACTCCGCTCTAGTGGACGTGGTCAGCGTGACCAACGCCATACCGACGATCAGCAGCCCGTCCTACTCGCCGAGCGAGGCGTACATAGGAGAAACCACGACATGGTCCATTTCGGCGAGCGATGCCGAGGCGACGACCCTGACGGTGACGTGGGACTGGGACGACGGGACGTTCACCAGCACGCCGATACCTGTCAGCACGCCTGGGACATTGGTCACCGA
>DUGQ01000120.1:0-3224 GCA_013331315.1 Thermoplasmata archaeon | reverse complement strand
TACGACGTCACAGTCTACGTCTACGACGGGTACGACTCGCCAGGGCACAACAACTCGCTCCTGGTCGCCTCGTACTCCGTGATAGCCAACTCGCCCCCGCGGGCGCCGACTATCGCGGACGCCGAGACCAACGTGGACGTATCGACCTCGCTGAGCGCGACGAGCAGGGACGCGGACCCGGACACGCTGAGATTCACCTGGGAATGGGACGACGGGACTTTCAGCACGACCGAGCATGACACGTCCTCGAACCCTGACGTGTCCGTCGTGTCGAGCGTGTTCCACACTTGGGACACAGCGGGCACGTACGACGTGACCGTGTGGGTNNGACCTGACCGGAGAGACTGGACACAACGTGTCATCTACCGCACAGGTGGTAGTGTCTGAGGACGGTGACCTCAAGCCGAGCAGCATCACGTGGATCGCCGACCCAGACCCCGCGATACAGGGCCAGCCGGTCGAGATGGTCGCGAGCGCGGCTGACGGGAACGAGGACGCCCTGACCATCACCATAGACTTCGGTGACGGTCAGAGCTACACAGAGGTGACGGATGGTGGCACGACCGGGCCGCAGAGCGTCCAGGTGGTCCATACGTACGACGACATCGGGACCTTCGATGTGACGGTGTACGCGGACGACGGTACCTTCAACCAGACCAAGCTGTTCGAGATGGAGGTTGTCGAGCCGCCCGCCAACTCGCCGCCGTTCATGCAGCTCAACCTGGCGTACTCCGCGATGTACAACGAGACCTTCACCATCACGCCCGTGACGGTATCCGACCCCGACGACGACACGCTGACAGTCTGGTACGACTGGGGAGACGGTTCCCCGATGAGTGAGGGGGACGCTGACAACAACTTCGCCGCATCCCACGAATACCACGCGGCCGAGAGCTTCACGCTGACGGCGTACGCCGACGACAACACCGGGTTGGAGGGTCACAACGTGTCGAAGACAGCGACCGTGACCGTCGGCAAGAACCTTAGACCGACGATAGTCTCCTTCACGCGGAGCCCGAGCTCGAACTACACGGCCGGCGTGGAGGTGGACTTCACGGTGGTCGTGAACGACCCCGAGGGAGACCCGATGGTCGTGAAGATCATATACGGCGACACGCAGACCGTCTCCCAACAGTCAGTGTCGTCTCCGGGTCCGGGCCAGAACGCCACAGTCACCCTGACGCACACCTACGAAGACGACGGTGAGTTCGAGGTTCGTGTCTGGGTCGAGGACGACAAGGACCACGTGAACCCGTTGTGGAACGACAGGACCGCGACGCTGGTCATAGCCCCCGTCCCGCACGACGACGACGGTGGAGGGTCGAACACGCTGCTCATAGTCGGCGGGGCGTTGCTCGCGATCATCGTCATAGCCGCAGTGGCGATGATGTTGAAGAAGCGGAAGGGCAAGCCCGAAGGAATGGACACTGGCGTTGGAAGCGGCATGGAGGGCATGCAGCCTCCGGTTGAGCCCGATGAGCCGCCACCCGCGAACTGAAAGGTCGTCCAGACGGCCGCAAACCCCTTTCACAAACCTATTCCATTCATTTGCAGAGAGTAGCAGTGAGAACGAATCCGGACGGTGCGCGATTTGAAGTCTTTCAGGCGAGTGCTCCCCAAGAGAGTGTTCAACGCTTTCTTGACCATTCTGATGATAATGATTGTCAATTTCCTCCTGTTCCGAGTCATGCCAGGGGACCCCGCGCTGCTCATGCTCCCCAGGAACCCAGATCAAGACACGGAGGCTCTGTACGAGGCCAACGTGGAGAGAATGGGGCTGGACAAGCCCTGGCCGGAACAGATCATCCCCTACTTCGTCAACACCTTCATTGGCGAGTGGGGTGATTCGTACATCAAAAAGGCTCCTGTCATAGAAGTCGTGGGTCGAGCCTTATCATGGACTTGTTTATTACTGGTCTGGTCGTCGATATTGACCTTCGCGTTAGGGATCTACTTAGGCAAGGTCGCCGCGAGAAGGAGGGGGAAGGCGGCCGACCTGACCATAACCGCGTTCGGCATCTTCTTCTATGGCATGCCGATATTCTGGTTCGGGATCATCCTGATGGTCGTGTTCTGCAGCGAGCTGCACCTGCTGCCGTCGGGGGGATACATATCCGCCGGGACGCAGCCGTTCCCACTCACCTTGGACAAGATCGTGGACATGGGGGAACATGTCCTGTTACCGGGGATGACGTTAGTCATAGGAGCCATCGCGGGGCTGGTCCTGATACAGAGGAACTCCCTGATCGACGTCCTCACGGAGGACTACATAGTCACCGCGTACGCGAAGGGACTATCCGAGAAGCAGGTGATGAAGAAGCATGCGACGCCCAATGCGCGGCTGCCAATCGTCACGACGATAGCGATGGACACGGCGTTCATCCTCGGCGGGGCGTTCCAGGTGGAGTACGTCTTCTCATACAAGGGCCTTGGATGGCTCACTATCGAGGCGATTGACAAGAAGGACTATCCTGTGCTGCAGTTCGTCTTCTTGATCGGTGGAGTGGCCGTGGTGATCGCGAACCTTATAGCTGACCTGCTGCTGGTCAAGCTTGACCCGAGGGTCACGATAACTTGAGGGGGGAGAAAGATGACAAAGAGATTTGAGATACTGTTCCCCCGATGGACCAAGAAGGCATTCGGGTTCAACCCGCTGCTTGCGGACAAGATGTCCTTGAGTGCCAGGAACAGCGGCAGGATCGCTGACCTGTTCCTGGAGACGTGGATGGGCAAGGTCGGCACGATGATCATCCTGTTCTTCATCGGCGTCGCGGTATACGCCCAGCTGTTCATGCCTTATGACAGGAACGAGGTGACCATATACCGGCTCGACGACCCTTCGCCCGAGCACCCACTGGGAACTGACCAGTTGGGGAGAGATGTGCTCACGAGGATAGCACATGGGACCAAAGCTTCGCTCACGATAGGGTTGGTCGCAATGGCGATATCGATGGGCTTAGGCACGCTGGTCGGCCTTGCGTCCGGTTTCTGGGGCGGATGGAAGGACGAGGTGATCATGCGGATCAACGACGTCTTCCTGTCCATCCCATGGCTGGTCCTGATGATCGTCATCGCCGCCGTGCTCGGACGACAGAACTTGGTCTCCGTCATAATCGTCATAGGCGCCACAGGTTGGTCCACTACTGCGAGGATCGTGAGGTCACAGGTCCTCTCGCTGAAGGCTAGGCAGTTCGTCGAGAGGGCGAAGGCGATCGGGGCGGGGG
>DUGQ01000036.1 GCA_013331315.1 Thermoplasmata archaeon | reverse complement strand
GGTTCGTCCCGTGCGCTGTGTCCGGGAGTATCACTTCCTTCCTGTTCTCCCCTCGTGTCTCGTGATACGCCCTCACAATCTGCATGCCCGTGTACTCACCGTGCGCTCCGGCCGCTGGCTGGAGGGTGACCGCGTCGACCCCTCCGATCTCGCACAGCATTTTCTCGAGCTCATGCATGAGGGCGAGCGCTCCCTGCGCCGTCGACGGGTCCTGCAGGGGATGGATGGCGGCGACCGATTCCCAGGCCACCACATCGTCGCATATCTTCGGGTTGTACTTCATGGTACACGAGNNTATTTCATGGTGCACGAGCCCAACGGATAGAGGCCGTTGTCCACGCCGAAGTTCATCTGCGAGAGGTTGATGAAGTGCTTCACGACCTCCCGCTCGGGAAGATCGGGGAGCTCGAGATCCTCTCTGACAAGCTCCTTGGGCAGCAGCTCCTCCGACAAGTGCCTGTCCTCTTCCGACAGGCCTCCACAGCCCTCCATCAGCAACGGGACGTCGTATGTCGCCTGGTGGTATCTCATCGGCACTCCTCCAAGGCGGAGATCAGTCTGTCGTGGTCCGCTGCCGTGTGCATCTCCGTGGTGGCGTACAGGGTGCAGTCGCTGAGCTCTGGGAACCAGCGGTCGAGCCTGACACCTCCGTGGATCTGTCTCTGTAGAAGGTCTGCCCCAACATCCCCCGTCGGTCTGCTCGACCTGACGGTGAACTCGTTGAAGTGTGGCGAGTCGAAGACAGGCGCGGAGAATCCGTCAATCGCGTCCATCCTCTTCGAAAGCGATCGCATGTTCTCGATGTTCTTCGCCGCAACCCTTCGCAGACCCGACCGACCCAACAGCGCGAGATGCGTCGCGACGGCCACCGCGAGCAGCGCCTCATTGGTGCATATGTTCGAAGTGGCCTTGCTGCGCCTGATATGCTGTTCGCGCGTCTGAAGGGTCATGCAGTAGGACCTGGTTCCCTCGGCGTCCTCCGTCATGCCTATCAGCCGCCCAGGCATCTTCCGGATGTGCTCGTCCCTGCAGCCGAAGACTCCGATCGACGGCCCACCGAAGCTCATCGGGATTCCGAACACCTGGGCGTCGCCAACGACGATGTCCGCTCCCATGTCGCCTGGGGGCTTGATCAACGCCAGAGCTAGCGGGTTCACGCCGACGACCATGACCTTCTCTCCAAGGGTCTCTCTGATGTCTTTCCAGCCCGTCTCGAGCGGCCCTAGGAAGTTCGGGGTCTCGAAGTAGAATCCGATGACATCATCACCCATCTTCGACTCGAAGTCGGCCAGGTCGACCTGGCCGGTGTTCCGGTCGTACGCCACCTCTGAGATCTCGATGTCCGCCCCTTTGGCGTATACCCTCGCGACCTCCTTCCTCTCCGGGTTGACCGCCCGGCTCATGAGAAACCGGCTCCCGCCACCGATCCTGTGCCCCATCAGGACCGCCTCTCCGACTGCCGTTGAAGCGTCGTACATGCTGCAGTTCATGTAGTCCATTCCAGTGAGCTCGACCATGAACGACTGGTACTCGAACAGGGCCTGCAGCATGCCCTGACTTATCTCCGACTGATAGGGGGTGTACGACGTGATGAATTCCGACCTCGAGACGATGGTCTTCACCGCCGCCGGCGTGAAGTGATGGTACATTCCCGCCCCGAGGAAGCTCAGCCAATCCGTGACGGGCTTGTTTGATGACATCATCTCGTCTAGAACGCGCGTGAGCTCGAGCTCATCCATGCCGTCGGGCAGTCGCAGACCCTTCGTGCGGACCCCCTTCGGTATATCCTTGAAAAGTTCGCCAACCGAGTCTAGTCCCAGTTGAGCCAACATCTGAGCAGAGCACTCTGAGCGCTCCATGTGCGCGACAGATTGAGGTCTTACTCTAAATCCTTTTTGGGGTACGCCTTCTTGGAGCCTTCCGATGGGGCAGGGCTATTAGCTGGCTGTTCTCACAAGAGAAGACTCTCACCGTCTCTTCGGACTCTCATGACTCGGGTGGAGTGGCCCCATCAACGGGGGTCTTCCTCTGTACAGCAGCACACCAACCGTGTGCAAGAAGATCCAGGTGATTGCAGCTGCCACAATCGCCCCTCCGAAGACGGGGTCGGCCAGCTGATAGAACAAGCCCACGATGCCAATCATCGCAAGCGCCAAAGCGGCTCCCATGACCATGAGCGTTACGCCGAGGTTCCTGTACGACTTCGACTTCCAGGCCTTCACCTCCTCGTCAATCAGGAACAGTCTCGGCTCCCCCGAGAACTTCGCCCCCATTACGAACATCAGCAGGCCAACGATCCCTATCGCTTCAAGACAGATTGCCACGAACAAGTGCTTGTCAACAACGGCTCTGGCCTCCTCTAGCTGGGCCTGATGGAAGGACAGGATCCCTGTCGCGAAGCCCGCCAGAGAAAGGAATACCCCCGCGCTTGTCAGCGCAACATCACGTCTTGTCCTCTCACGAGTGCTGCCGGAGACCTTCCAAAGGGGTGTTTCACGGCTGAGGCGGATGAATAGCAGCAGGCTCCCAGAGAAAGCCATCAAGGAGACGCCAACTGCAAGGACCCCGTGGTTCAACGGTTCATCCTCGACGAGGTCCTTGACAACGAATGAGACGGCGACGACGCCAAGCAACATTATCGCCAACGAAAGCGCCACCATGACCCACAGGTTCAGCAATTGTAGACGCATCGCAGCTTCCTCCGCTATCCCATTGTCTCTAGTGTAGAAAAACTGTGGGTTCGCTTAGCGGGTTAGTGACGTCATCTGAGTCGGAATGGTGCTAGCTTCTCTTCGCGGCCTTCTGCAGCCTGCGAACAAGGCTAGGAAGGCTTTCGATGTCCTTGATCTCCTTCTTCGCGAGGATCACGAGCGCCATGCGAATTGAATCGTTCACCTTGACACCGTTGGCCTCGAAGGCCTCCTTGAGACGCCTCGCCAGCTGTCCCCCCTTGCGGTCCCAGTCTGTGAGGACGACAGTGGAGGGCCACTCCCTGGATATGTTCTCGCAGAATGCGAACAGGGGAACGCCCTTCCCCAGGGTGACAACCTCGCCATTGATCCCGAGGAGTCGAAGCGCCTCGACATCTCGTCGTCCCTCCACGATGACTGGCATTTCCTCGCTGAGCTCGTCGAGCTCCTCGATGACCTTGAGGATCCGCTCGAGCCGTTCAGAAGGAGTCAGCAATTCACTTCACCCCGAGTCTGGACCGGACATCGCCGGGGGTCAACGGCACGAAGACCGACTTGCCGTGGCTCTTCGACCCTTTGACTATCCTGATGTCTCCGTGCGGCACGGAGAGCTTTTCCGACAGGTACTTCACCAGTTCCGCGTTCGCCTCGCCGTCTCTCGGTTCCGCCGCGACTCTCACCTGGAGTGCCCCCCTCCACGCGTCCACGCCCTTCGCCTCGGTGGACTTCGCCCCAGGCGAGACGATAATCTGTATCAGCGACCCGCCCGTCACTTCCCTGACGAACTCACTAGAACGGACCATGGAGACTCCCCACGAGTTAACGTGAGGTCGTGTAAAATCCTTTCCATCTGAAGGCAGCACACAAGCATCAAATAGGTTGTCGATGCATGCGCGACGTGATGGCCGGGAAAACGGGGGACATGGGCTACGAGGAGATCATGGCTCTCTTCAGACAGGAATACCGGTCCCCTCAGCTCATCAAGGTCGACGCCTCCCTATACGAGAAGATGAACAGGTACATACGGAGCCTCCGAAAGGAGAGCGAGAGGGAGCTCGCCATCAACCCCAGCTCCCAGGCCAGCATGATGATCAACGACCAGCTCAAGAAGGCTAGTGAGAAAGCGAAGCGAGTGTACGAGCTGCGTCAGAGGAAGATATCCCTACTCGCCCTCAGGAAGGTGGCTGGCGACAACCCGGAGACGAGCAATCTGACGCCCGACGAGCTCGTCCTCTACTCGAGCCTGATATCAGTCCTCGGTGCGCACCGGGACAACCATGCGGACTTCGACGGGACAGGCCCGAGGTTCTCAAACCCGAGGGACATCGTCAACCTGCCGGACGCGCCGACTGAGAAGAAGCCCAAGGTGGAGGAGGAGACCTCCGAGGCGGAGCCCAAGAGCGAGGAGCTGGTCTTGGTGAGGGTCCTCGAGGATGTCCCGACATTCGCCGGGGTGGACAGAGACTACACTTTGAAGAAGGAGGACGTAGTGTCCCTTCCGAAGAAGATCGCAGAGGCACTCGCGTCTCACGGCAAGATTAAACTCGTGGGCGTCTCCTCATAATCGGAATGGACCGTTCTGACAGCCGTGTTCTGTGGCGATTACATCCGGCCCTTGAACACCGTCTCTTCTGAGCGCGTCTTCCACCGCCTCCCTTGCCAGGTCAACGGTGTTGTTGTCCTTGCTCAAATGAAGAAGCACCACACGTCTGGTCCTCTTCCCGATCGTGTGCGAACACAGCGTCGCCGCCCCGCTGTTTGGCAGGTGGCCGTGGTCGCTGGCGATGGTCCTCTTGAGAAAGTCCGGGTATGTGCCGTTCCGCAGCATTTCCTCGTCGTAGTTCGCCTCGATCATCACTAGGTCGGCCCCGGACATCTCCTTGGTCACGACGTCGGTCACGCACCCGAGGTCCGAGGCGATCGACACCCTGGTCCCGTCTACGGATATCGAGTATCCGACGGGCTCCGCGGCTAGGTGGAGGACCGGGAAGGTCCGCACACGGAGTCCCCCGAGTGAGAAGCCGCCATGGCGTCCTATCGAGGTGATGTCCGCCCCGTCCAGTGGCGTCAGGGCCAGCGTGCCATCGGTACCGAACACTGGGACTTCGTGCGTTCGGCAGAACCTTCTCGCTCCCCTGTTGTGGTCCGTGTGCTCGTGCGTGAGCAGGACCCCGTCGATTTCGTGAGGCTCCACGCCGAAGGCGGCCATCCTCCTCTCCAGTTCCCTGCACGAGATCCCCGCGTCGATGAGGACTGATGTCTCGTCGGTCTTGACGAGTATCGAGTTGCCGCAGCTACCGCTGCTCAGTACGGCCACAAAGGGTCTGTGCATCCTCCCGCCACTATGATATCTTCGCTGATAAACTCTTCCCTGGCGACTCTCTCGGCTTCATGGTATGCGTGTCGTCCAGCATCCGACGGGACCGACGGCTTTCCCGGGCCAGATGAATCCAGAATCGGCTCAAGCTCGATAGTTTTATTAACGGCAAGCATATACTGCGGATTCGCGGGCCTGTAGCTCAGCTAGGTAGAGCAACCGGCTCTTACTGCGATGCCCATCGGCTCTCTCAGGAGACACCGGTGGGTCAAGGGTTCGAATCCCTTCAGGCCCG
>DUGQ01000015.1 GCA_013331315.1 Thermoplasmata archaeon | reverse complement strand
GGTATTGTATACCTTGAACAGGACCTGGTCAACGTTGATGGGACCCATGTGATAGTCCTCAAACTTGGACATCTTGATGTAGCCCAGCGCCTTGTCATACTCTTCCAGGATAAGAGGGCCTGATCCTATTGGCCCGTTCGGGAAGTAGTCCTCGTTCCACATATCGACCTGGTCAATGATTCCAGCGTCCTCGACGGCGCTCCAGAGGTGTTCCGGCAGTATGGGTATGTTGATTGAGAGCATCGTCGACTTCGGCACTTCCGTCGTAATCTGGACCGAATGGTCGCTCGTCGCAGTCACATCCGTGACATTCCGGAGATATCCTCCCAGCAGAGCGCAATCCTTCTCGTTGTTGAGGATCATGTCGAAGGTGAATTCGACGTCATGCGCAGTCACAGGCAATCCATCATGCCACAACGCATCCTCTACGAGGTGATATGTCCACACAAGGCCATCTGGGCTGACTTCGTATGACTGGGCAAGCTGCGGATGCGGCACAGATATGTCTGGTCCCGCGGTATAGAGGAAGTCACAGGTAATCCAGAGTACTGTATAGGATATCCCAGTGGTCATGGAGAATGGATTGAAGTCGTCGGGCTTCNNATGAGATATCGCTTGCAGCCATGCGCCTATTGGAACAATCCCCCTTCGACGAATTCAAAGACTAATCCCCCTTGGCCTGAGGCCGTTGAGGTAATGCTCATGATAGCCTTTATGGTTTCCTGGATTTGGTACGATTATCGGTGCTTCGCTACGAATCGCGTCCTGCGCAAGGCGCGCCAGCACTTCCGTCCAGCAATTGTTCCTGCACGTCTCACAAATCGCATCGCATTGGACAAACGAGCCCGGAATGAATCATCCAGAGCTGCTACTGAGATGAGTCGGATCGCGAGAGTCCATCGTGCGGTACGGTATCGATCACTGTCCGGCCTGATGACCTGCATCGACGAATCGTCTAGAGTCCGACAGCCTTCTGCGGACGTTTGGGTTCACCACGTTGCGAATCACGACACTTCTGGCAGTCCTGTTGAGGGTCATGGCTCGTGTGAAGTCCGAGAGCCCGCCAAGGCTCTTCCATGCGCTCAGGTGAGCGGCATAACCCTTGTTCACCAGGCCTTCGAGTTCTGCCCTCGACGGGCCGTCGCCGTTGTACTCGTAGATTCTATGGTTACTCTTCCAGTCCTGAGGGCCGACTAGCCCAGCCCGGTCCAGCCGGTTCCACACTTCTGTCCCAATCAGGCAATCGAGTATGTTGATCTGGACTCCATGCGGGCGGACAGACCGTATGAACTCGACCGTGCAATTCATGTCCTCCGTTGATTCCACAGGAGCCCCCATTATGTATGAAGTCACCACGAGCATACCGGACCTCTTCGCGTCATCTATCGCCTTCCTGGCACGCGATACGTCTATGGTCTTCCGATAGTAGTCAAGTACATGCGTCTGTGGACTCTCGACACCAAAGTAGATTACACTGAAACCCGCCTTCCTCATCCTCCGCATGAGTGAGTACGAGGTCTCGTCCACCCTTCCCTCGCAGTAGAACTGCATTCGGATCCTTCTTGACTCGATCAAATCGCAGAGCCTCTCGACCCTGTCCCTCTGCAGTGTAAAGTTGTCGTCTACGAAGACACAGCATTCATACCCTTCGCGGTAGAGTTCCTCCAGCTCATCAGCAACGTTCTCCGGGCTGCGAGGCCTCCATCTCCGCTTCGAGAACTCGGAGCATGAGCAGTACGCACAGTTGAACGGGCATCCTCGGGAGCTTGACACGGTCGTGAATCTGCCGAATGTCAGCCTGATGTTCTGGTGATGGTATCCGTAGTCGATGCCACTCACCAGCTCCCTCGCTGGGAACGGCAGTGAGTCCAGGTCGCTTATCAGTACTGGTTCCGTTGAGACGACACGTCCGTTATCAGCATAGCCAATGCCTGATACACCATCTGGCGGGACGCCGCGTTCAAGGCAATCCAGAAGCCTCGGGAACGATTCCTCGCCCTCTCCTCTGATGACGTAGGTGACGAATTCGTACTCTTTCAGTATCTGCTCCCAGGCGAACGTAGCGTGAAAGCCGCCCATGACGAGCGTCGTATTGGGACATGATTCGCTCACCATCCTCATGGTGTCGATTGTGTCGAGGAATGTGTGCGTAGAACAGCTCATGCCAAACACGTCGGGATTCTCGGAAACCACCCTCTGCGCAAGCTGATTAATGCTCAGGTTCTCGCAGAACGCGTCGATGACCCGTATCTCATCGTCCCTCGTCTTTCTGCACGAAGACGCGATGTAGAGCAGACCAAGTGGTGGCCAACGCTCTGTCGTACGTCCTGGAGGCGTGGACAACACTACCTTCACACCAAATCCCACCACGGAGGCTCAAGGCCTTGAATACAGAGGCCTCTGAACGTATTAGTACCCTTGCCGTCGTGCCACGTGCTCTTGGCGCACAGCGGCGGTCGCTCGTCAGGACTTGGTCGACCACGCTCAGGCAAAACCTGTCTCGTACTGGCGAATAATCGAATCTCCGCGTTCAACGATGGACCTGTCAGTCTCTGGAGGGATGTGCTTCTTGAGAATACTCCTCACCAACGATCGCGCCTCCTCAACCATGCCATGGGAGAGGGTAGCCTCCCAGGAACGCTTGCTCTCGTCCCTCAGAGATATGGC
>DUGQ01000237.1 GCA_013331315.1 Thermoplasmata archaeon | reverse complement strand
GTTCAGCAAGGACAGAGCCATAGTAGAGTTTGCTGCCGATAATAATCCAGCGTACTTCGTAGAAGATGGCGAACAGGTTACAGTGGAGACGCAGGATGCGTTCTCCGGCCAGCTGACTTCTTCAGAGAAGCTCTTTGACGATGTCGATATGTCAATCGTGAACCCAGCGACGGGCCCGATTTGCGTGAAGGGTGTGGCCAAAGGAGATACGCTCTGCGTCGGAATAGAGGACATCAGATGCGGCCCAGTGGGGGCAATTGTGTGCTCCCCACGATTCGGCAACCTGGCCAAACTGGTCAAACAGTCTCGTACGAAGGTAGTGGAGATCCGTGACGGCGTCGCACACTGGTCTGATGCGGTGGCGATGCCTATAGACCCCCATGTAGGCGTGATAGGCGTTTCGCCACCGACCGGGCGCATCCCGACCTACCATCCCGGGGATTTCGGAGGCAACATGGATACGAAGGAAGTTCGCAAAGGATCGAAGGTCTATTTTCCTGCGTTTGTCGATGGAGCGATGGTGGCGCTGGGAGACGTTCATGCGGTCATGGGTGACGGCGAGGTGAGCGGCTCGGGAGTGGAGGTGTCCGCCGAGATCGATGCGACCTTCTGCAGAGCTCNNATCATGCGTGCTTCGGAGGTCGATTTCGAGGATGCGTACCTCTTGGCCAGTGCGACCTGCGACCTGGCCATATCTCAGGTGGTCGATCCGCTCGTGGCAGCCAAGATGCTCGTGCCGAAGGCGTACCTCTGATTAATCTTGCTTCAGAATGCAGTTCTTGAGCTGCTCAGTTATGCTCGCCGAGGAGGAGCCACCAGCCCGTCTAATGAGCGAAGGCAACCATCGGATGCAAGTCGCCTTATATTGGCCAGTCATGTGCGAGACCCAGCGCTTCTCGAGGTTGCTGTCGCTGCCGACAGAAGCCGGTACAGTCCAAAAGCCTTCCCGCGCCACATCGTGCTTTCCGTTCGTCGCCAGTGGCGCCCCTGTGACTTCCCTTCATCTCCAACGGCAACCCATGGGACAGCAATGGTCGTGGCCAAGAAGGCACAGGCGCATTCCCAACGACCGATTCCTGACTCTAATCCAACCGAGAACCCAAATGTGTGCTGGCCGGTGAAGCCCGAGATCGTCGTTGCGCCATACTGACTTCTACCATCTCTCTGAATAGTAGTATCCATCGGATGTTGGCAATCGTTGGAGAGTCATCGGTGTTTGAGGCCGATCATGACGACGAAGAAGCGAGATAGATCGGGGCGGTACTCATAGGTCCTNNATATCCTCTTCACTTCTCTCACTGGCACGCTAGCCTTTCGCGCAATGGCCTGGTCGTCAATCGCGAGTTCAATGCCGCGCAGGATTTCATCGAGCTTGTCATACGAAAGGCCGATCTCCCCTTCGTCCGTCTGACCCTTCCACAATCCGGCCGACGGCTGACGGTCCACAATGTCCTTTGGAACCCTCAGGCGCTTGGCCATGCTGCGCACGTCGGTCTTGTACAGATCTCCGATGGGCTCGAGGTCCGCTCCTCCATCGCCGTACTTTGTGAAGTAGCCTATCAGAAGCTCGCTCTTGTTGCTGGTTCCAAGTACGAGCCTTCCCTCCCTTCCAGCATAGTGATATAGCAGCATCATGCGGGTTCGCGCCTTCGCGTTTCCCAGGCTCTTCTTGTCAGCCTTTCCATCAACGGCCTTGGAGAAGGCATCGACAATGGCAGAGATGTCAATCACCTCATGGCGGACGTCCTCGGACTGGCATAGCATCCTCGCCAGGCGTTCGTCATCCTTGGGCGAGCCCCTCTCTGGCATTATGAGGGCAAGGACTTGTCCGCTCCCCACCGCCTCGGCGGCCAGCTTGAGCACTACCGCAGAGTCTACGCCTCCGCTGACTCCGAGCACGAAGCCCTTGGCGCCGGTCTTCCTGAGCTTCTCCGAAAGGAAGTGCCGGATGATCTCTTCCGGTTCCTGGGTCGCGCCACCGCTAGACATCAACGCTCGGATGGGCTGATTCGGATATATCCGTTATGGTCGCGGAGAGGCTGGAGCGAAGGCCTAATCATAATCTACTGGCAACACGGTTAGCCCTCTCGATGAGCGAGACGGTAGTCGTGCTGGCTCAGATGAACTGTCGGTTGCACGACAAGGAAGCCAACCTGCGAAGGATGCGCAAGATCGTCACTGGCTCGAAGGGCCATGTGGTGAACTTCCCCGAACTGAACCTGACCGGTTACATGCCAAGGGACGACATGTTCAAACTGGCGGAAACTGAAGAGGGGCCGTACGTCCGCAAGGTCGTCTCCCTCGCGAAGGACACGGGCAAGGACGTGGTGTTCGGGCTTCCCATGAAGGACGGCAGAGCGCACGGACACATATACAATTCATGTCTCATGGCGACAGGAGACGGCAGGCTCTTCAGGTACGACAAGATGTATCTCCCCACCTTCGGCCCGTTCGAGGAGAGACTGTTTTTCACCGTCGGCAGCAACCCTGTCGTCGCCGAGGGTTTGCATGCCAGATTGGGACTGACTGTCTGCTACGACATGTTCTTCCCGGAGCTGGTGAAGCTGGAGGCGCTGAGAGGCGCTCAGGTGATCGTGAACATATCCGCCGCTCCAACGACATCGAGGAACAGTTTCGAGCGCGTCATGCCAGCGCGTGCAGTAGAAAACGGAGTCTTTGTCGCCT
>DUGQ01000047.1:465-10881 GCA_013331315.1 Thermoplasmata archaeon | reverse complement strand
CCGACACTATCTCCCTGACCGAGAGGTCGTAGAACGCGACCTCCGCACCGACTATGTTCATATTGGTGACCGAGTCCCTGACAGTGACGTTCCACTCCCACTGCTTGGACGGGAATGAGTCGAGGGCGATCTGCGGGCTCACCGTATACGAGCTCAGGCCCGTGAACTTGAACTGCCTCGCGCCTATCGAGTCGTAGTAGTCGTCACCGACGACATCGACCCTGTAGTATCCCGACGGAGCGCTCTCCACCGTGTACAGCTTCATGGTCTGAGAGTACGCCGCGACGAGCACCTCGCCCGTGTGCACGTTCGTGAGTGTGACGGTCACGCCTGTGGAGACAGGAGACCCGTCGGAAGTGACGGGCACATAGATGGTGTTCGTTCCCAGCGTCTCCGCCTCGGCATCCCCCAGGGGAATGACCAGGGTGGAAAGGACTACGACCAGCGCGAAAAGGCTGGCTGATAGCTTGCTCATTGCATCTCTCCTCATTCGAATGTCCCCTCCCTCTCTGGGAGCCCAAACCGTGGCTCCGGTCAAGAAGGGTACTCCGGCGAATAGATTGCCCCTTTATAAGCCTTATGATGCGCGCGAGCGTGCCAGCCAGCATGCCAGCATGTGCGAGAATCGTCATTATCGGGCGCTACGTGACTATCTTCTCCACCTGACCGGTCTCGATCGCCCTTCTGACCTCGACCGCGAGGCGCCTCCCCGTGCTCATGTTCGTGCGCCATATCGTGTTTCCGTAGGGATGCCCCACTGACATATGCACGTTCGTGCCACCACCCACGCGCGGGGCCACGTCGTATATATGGAACTTGAGGTCCTTGTCGACACAGGTCTGCAGGCAGAAGGGGCCGATGATGCCGGTCCCGTAGTGCTCCTGCGTCGCCTTCACGTACTTCTCGGCAAGGTCGAAGGCGCCCTCGATGAGCGACTCCCGCATGGTGGCTGAGTTGTGCCCGCACACGGTGTACTCCGGGGTCTGCTGTGGGCCTACCAGGGTCATCTGCTGCGGCGCGGGCAGCCGGACATGGCCGTCCAGAGAGGTCTCGAACCGCCAATCGACGCCTATCAGCTCGATCCGCTCCATCTTGGGCTCCAGGGGCGAGTAGAAGAAGTCAAGGTTGAAGACCGGTCCTATGACGTACTCCTCTATCCTCGCCTCATTGAGGTCCTCCTCGGTTATGACATCGTCCGCCAGGAGAGACTTCGACTTCTTCTGATACTCCTCGTATGACGCGGCGGTGAAGAACCCCCGCTCGAGCTTCTTGACCTTGTGGTGTAGCTTCACGATCACCAGGCCGTCTATATCCTTTGGGTCCTCGACCCTCTTCGGGAACGGCAGGCCGGCCTTCTCCAGGAGCCAGTAGTAATCGCGCTCCTCGCCCCGCTCCTCGCTGCGGAGCAGGGCCCGAGAGCCGACCAATGGCACCTCGAAGCCCTCCTCGATGTCCCTGAGGTCGATGTAGGAGGTGAAGGACCTGTTCGGGACGAACAGGACGTTCTCCCTCCGGAGTCGGTCCTGGAACTCCGGGGTCATCATCTCCTTGAACTTCTTGAGGATCCAACACTCGTCGACCACGCCCCGGATCGCCTTCCCAGAGACGTCCCGCTGGCACTTGAAGTACCTAGAGTAGGTCCTCTCCCTGCCCTCCTGACAGATCCCCAGGGTCCTGAACCCCTCCTCGACGGCGCCGTCGCACACGTCGAGCGCGGAGTGCGAGGCGACCATGCCGATTCTGGCGTTCTTCAGGTCGTACCCTTCGAGCGCGGCTAGAACCTTCTCCCTGCCTATCAAAGATATCCTCCCCCTTGGAGTGCTGTCCGTCTACGCCAGTGATATGGGCTGGTGATATTTCTACCTTGAGGGGGTCTTCGAGATGAGCATCTCGTCCAGCCTGATGACGAGCCGGTACGAGGACTCGGAGAACCCGAACTTCTCGTAGAGCCGTCTGGCCCTGGGGTAGCTCGTCCTGAGGTACGCCCGCTTGGAGCGCTTCGATATCTCGGACAGGGCGCACCTCATCAGCTCGTCGCCTATGCCCTCGCCCTGCCTGGACGGGGTGACATAGATGTCGTACACGAGTCCCGAGTCGCCCTCGTCCCTAACGATGACGAACCCGCCGTCCGTCGCGTGGACGGAGAGAGTCTTGTCGCGCACGAACCGTCTCAGCCGCATCATGGCGCTGAGCCTGCCCTCGTCGTAGTACTCCGAGAACAGATCCACGACGCTTCCCCTGGTCTCCTTCGAGACGGGCTTGACGGAGTGCTCGTAATCGATGGGCTCGTGCAGCTCGAGGAGTGAGGCGCGGGCGGGGTGCAGGTGGGCGATGTGAGCGGCAAGGTCGGGTGAGAAGACCACCCAGCGCTTCCTCGCCGTAACCAGGAACCTGACGAGGTGGTCAGCCACGAGTGGAAGGTCGTCCGGGTCAGTGACGACGAGCATGCCGAGCCTCCGCGGGGAGTCCGTCACGACCCTAGCCGTCTCCCCTTCGTCCGAGTAGAACGCCCACGCGTCCCTGTCGTCCAGGGCCACCCTCACGCCGACCATGTGTTCGGTGTTGAGGAGGTCCAGACTACGCCCGCGCTCATCGATCAGGTTCTCGTCCAGCGGGAGGTCGTGTGTCGTCGCCATGACGCACTTAGACCCCGGAAGAGGCGACACCGCCGCGGTGGACTTCCAGCCGCGGCCAGAGAGGGCGCCGGAGAGCGTCGACCGCCGGTTGTCCCGGGCGAGAAGCTCTCGGTATCCGGCCTCCGCGAGCGACCGGCTGAGCTTCCAAGACCACTTGTCCGAGAGGGTCAGCGCCCTCGGGGAGCAGTGGATGAACGCCCGCGCGATGTCGCCCTCCGCCGGCGCAAGCTCTATCGATGCGGTACCCTCGGGCGCGCTGACGGAGACGATGTCGGCCGATCCGGCGGCTGGCACGGCGGAGAGCACCTCCGTGATATCAGGAAGGTCCGGAGGCCCGCTCAGAAGAAGTAGAAGCCAACGCCGTACTCCTTGGAGCAGGCGGCCATGGCCTCAAGCCTGTTGAGCGTGCCCTCGATCCTCCTGACCATCATCTTGCCTTCCGCCGGGGTCTTCTCACGGAGGACCTTGACCTCCTCCAGAAGCTTGTCCGCGTCCTTGGAGGTCAGAGGCTTCTTCTTGGACGCCATCTCCTCGACGTTGGACAGCAGGTTGAGCTTGAACTTCTTCGCCAGGTCCGGGACGGGGGAGGTCGACGGGCCGAAGTTGCCCACACACCCCTTCTTGTTGTCCCATGACAGGCCGCACTTNNGGAGGTCCCACTCGGTCACGGAGTTCTCCTTGACGGCGGCCTCCAGGACAGCGGCTCTCTTTGCGGCCGGAACCTTGGACAGGGCGATCCAGTTCGTCTTCACCTCCCTCGCGAAAGGGGCGAGGGCCTTCTGGTCCTCGGGGTCCTTTATCTTCTCGAGATACAGCTCGTCCCCCTCGACCTTGACCCTGGACTTCTTCAGTATCTCCTCGAGCTTGGCGGCGCCCAGCTTGGCCCCCGCCTTCTTCAGGTCGACTATCCGGTCCAGCTCGACCAGGCCGGCCCATTTCTCGGGGTCCTTGACGAAGGCCCTTGCCATCGTCCGCTTCCTATCCCTGCAGAGTGACTTCGACGATTCGAGTTCCATGATTGCCATGTTCAAACCCATACGGAGCACCTTCCGAGGTGGAGTGAGGTCCCATCGAGATGTAATAGTTTTCGAGCCGCGTCCCGCAGGTTGTCGAGCCTTGGCTGCGGGGACGAGGTAAAAGTCTATATATCGCGCCATCGGGGTGCTGAGGACACTTAATCTACTGCCGAGCCTTACAGGTCCTTGGCCGAGACCCTCCGGCCGCTTCTTTCGAGCAATCGGCGAACGAGGGTGGGGACAGGTGATGAGATGACGCTGACCAGCATGAGCCTACTGTCGAGAGACGACATAGCGANNTGCTATCCGAGGTGGGCGTCATGGTCGAGAGTCCTTCCGTGAGAGAATTGTTCAAGAGTGCCGGGGCCACCGTGGACGACTCCAAGCAGATGGTGCGCCTGGACGAACGACTGGTCAACTCCTCCTTGGAGAGCGCCCCGAGAAAGGTGCGGATCTGCTCCAGGGGCGGGAAGGACCACACCCTGCCCGACGAGGGCGTACAGCTCATATCCACGGACGGACAGCCCCCAGCGGTCTTCGACGTGGCCACGGGCCAGAAGAGGAAGTCCACGCTCGCCGACCTGAGGGAGTTCATCGTCCTTGCCGACGCCCTCCCCGAAGTCGACTTCGTGTGGCCCCCGGTCGTCGCGACGGACATGCCTTCCGACCGGTCGTCCTTCTACGAGTTCCTGATTGCGGTCTCCTGTACCTCGAAGCACGTCCAGCACGGAGCGGCCTCCGAGGAGGAGGCCAGGTTCCAGATAGACGTCTGCTCGGCGATCCTCGGCTCAGAGGAGGAACTCAGGAGCCGGCCGATATTCTCGGACGTGTGCACGCCCATCTCGCCGCTCAGATACGATGCGGGCGAGGCCGAGGCTCTCGTGACGCTCTCCCGCGCAGGCGTCCCCGTGGTGAACCTCTCGATGGCAATCGCGGGCGCGGTCACCCCCGCTTCCGTCGCTGGCTCGCTCGCCGTGATAAACGCGGAGAACCTATGCGGCCTAACGATGACGCAGCTCGCCGCCCCAGGAGCGCCGAGCGTATACTCCTCGTTCTCGGGAGTCATGGACCTGAGATCCGGAGTGTTCCTGTGCGGCACGCCGGAGGGGATGCTCATGGACTCGGCCGCGACGGTGATGGGCAAGCATTACGGGCTGCCGACTTGCGCGGGAGGCCCGTCGAACGCCGCGAGGTCTCTGTCGTCCGAGGCGGGACTCGAGACGGCCCTCACGGCCGCGTCGGCGATGCTCGTCGGGGCCGACATGATGGTCGGNNTGTCGAAGGAGAAGCTCGTCATGGACTGCGAGCTATGGCGCGGGCTGCGGAGGCTCAGGGAAGGCATAGACCTGTCCGAACAGGCGATGGGCGTCGACGCCATCGCCCGCCAGGGACCAGGAGGCACCTTCCTATCGGACGTCCACACGGCCAAGTTCATGAGGAAGGAACTCATGATACCGCAGGTCACGGCGTATCATGTCAAGCGCGAGCCGGACCGCAGAGAGGACGAAATGGTGAGCTTCGCAGTCGCCCGCGCGAAGGAGCTGATCTCCTCCCACAAACCCGTGCTTCTGGAAGGTGAGGTCGCCGAAAAGGTGGCCGAGGTCGCGAAGAGATATGGCATCGTGGCGGCCGACGGGACCCAGGTCTTCGAGCACGCATAAAGGGCTACACGCGCCTCTTGAACAGCTTCTCCAGGTCGGACGGCTCGAGCACGATCATCGTTGGACGCCCGTGCTCGCACGTGTACGGGCTCTCGGTGGCGAGCAGGTCGACCACGAGTTGTCGCATCTGCGCGTGTGACAGCTTCTGCCCCGCCCGGATGGATGTGTGGCAGGCGACCCTCCACACGAACTCCTGCCCCATCCTCTTCGGGGCGGCCATGTCCGCGAGATCGGCCAGGATGTCCCGGATCGCGCGCTCCCCCTGGGCCATGCCGAGGACTGTCGGGATGGACCTCATGGAGTACGAGCCGCCCCCGAAAGGCTCGATCTCGAACCCCGCCTTTCTCAGCATGTCAACGTTCTCGCCCAGCGTGCGAGCCTCGGTCGGGGTCAACGAGAGTACGATGGGAGTGAGAAGCTCTTGCGACACCTCAGCGCCATGCTCGACGGCCCTGAGCAGACGCTCGTAGACGACCCTCTCAGACGAAGCGTGCTGGTCGATCAACAGCAGGTTGCCTCCGGACTCGGCGAGTATGTACGTGTCCATGACCTGGGCGAGTGGGCGTACGACGTGCGCGCTCCCCTCAGCCTCGGCGCCATCCTCCACCTCCAGTCGTGCCTGTTCCGCGCCCGCGCCAAGGAGGGTTTCCGCCTCGATGGTCGGTTCGAACGTCTCGGAGAATCTGGTGAGGTCGAACCGATAACGGAGGTCCTCGCCCTCCAGGGCGTCCACTATCGCCCCCTCGACGACCGCTATCACGGACGCCTCGTCATCGAACCTGACCTCGCGCTTGGTCGGGTGCACGTTCACGTCGACAGAGGAGCCGTCGACGAGAATCCGCAGCACGCCCACGGGATACCTGTCCTTCATCAGTCTCGAACCGAAGGCCTTCACTACCGCGGAGGTCATCTTCCTGCTCTTGACGGACCTGTGGTTGACGAACAGTCTCAGGTCCGCGGGAGACGAACGGGTGTGCTCGAGCCTGGCGAGGTGCGCGTCCACCCTGATACCGTCGCCCTCCGCCTGTCCTCGGAGCATGTTCGAGGCGACTTTGTGCCCGAAGGCGACCGAAAGCGACCCTTCCACGCCCTCGGCCGCTCCGTGGACGGCCACTAGTTCGCCGTCGGAGTACAGCCGGAACGATATCGCTGGCCGGCAGAGCAGGAAGTCTGTCAGCACCTCCCTGCAGTGAGCCGACTCGACCGACGCTGACTTGAGCTGCTTGAGCCGCGCCGGGATGTTCCTGAAGAGCCCCTCGACGACCACCTCGGTGCCCTCGGGGCATCCCACCGCCGAAGCGGCTGCGATGGTGCCGTCGTCGATCGTGACCTCGAACCCGTCGTCACGGCCGTGCTCCCTTGAACGTATTGTCATTCGTGACACGGACGATATCGACGACAGCGCCTCTCCTCTGAAGCCGTAGGTCCGCAGGGTCTGCAGGTCGTCGATGAGGGATATCTTGCTCGTGGAGTGGCTCTCCGCCGCCACCCGCACATCGTCAGGCGCCATGCCCGACCCGTCGTCCCTCACGGAGACAGACTTCTTGCCGCCGTCCATCAGGCGGACCTCGACGAGGGAAGCTCCCGCGTCGAGCGAGTTCTCCACGAGCTCCTTCACGACGGAGGCGGGCCGCTCGACCACCTCGCCAGCGGCAATCCTGTCAACGGTCCCGCGGTCAAGTACCTTGATCCTTCCCACTCTTGCCACCGTACTTCTTCTTCAGTTCGCCGATCTTGACGTACGCCTCCATCGGCGTCATGCGGGCGAGGTCCAGTTCACGGAGGGCCTCCACAACCGAGTCGGCCCCGGCCCCTCCGGGGACGGCGAAGCTCGTCTGCGAATGCTTCTTCTTGCCGGCTCTGACCTCGATCACGCTGCGCTGCTCGATATCGGAGAGCACCTCCTCCGCCCGAGAGACAACGTTCTCGGGCACACCCGCCAGCCTCGCGACCTGTATGCCGTAGCTCCGGTTCGCCCTTCCCGGGACGACCTTCCGCAGGAAGACTATCTCGGAGCCCTGTTCCTTCACCGCCATGGAGCAGTTCCTGACGCCCTCCAAGGAGTCGGCGAGTTCCGTCAGCTGATGGTAGTGCGTCGCGAACAGCGACTTGGCACCAACCTTGGAATCCTCGTACAGGTACTCGGCCACGGCCCAAGCGATGGCGAGGCCGTCGAACGTGCTGGTCCCCCTTCCCACCTCATCCAGGAGTATCAGGCTCCGTCTTGTCGCGCAGTTGAGGATGTTGGCGAGTTCGGTCATCTCGACCATGAAGGTCGACTGCCCTCTGGAGAGGTCGTCGAACGCGCCCACGCGCGTGAATATTCGGTCCACCACGCCTATCCGGGCCTCGGCCGCGGGTACGAACGACCCTCCCTGCGCCATGACGGCTATGAGGGCTATCTGCCTGAGATACGTGGACTTGCCGGCCATGTTGGGTCCTGTCAGGATGGTGAGCCTGTTGAGGCCGATGTCGAGGTGCGAGTCGTTGGGCACGAAGGCGCCGTTGATGACACGCTCCACGACTGGGTGCCTCGAATCCTTGAGCACTATGCTCTCGCCTTCATCCACGACAGGGCGGGTGTAGTTGTATCCGACCGCGACCTCCGCGAAAGACCTGAGAACGTCTAGCTCCGCGACGGCCTTCGCGACCCCGCGCACCCTTTCCCCCTGGGCGGCTACGTCGCCCAGGATACTCATGAAGATGTCGTACTCGATCGTGTTCATCCGTTCCTGGGCCGCGAGGATGGTCTCCTCTCGCTCCTTGAGTTCGGGAGTCACGAACCTCTCGCCCGTGCTCAGAGTCTGCTTCCTCATGTACTCCGAGGGGACCTTCGACAGGTTCGGCCTCGACACCTCGATGTAGTATCCGAAGACGTTGTTGAATCCCAGCTTGAGGCTCTTTATCCCGGTACGCTCGCGCTCCGAGCGCTCGAGACTCGCAATCCAGTTCCTGCCGTCCCTGGAGGTCTTCCTGAGCTCGTCCAGCGCGGGGTCGAATCCGTCCTTGATCATGCCGCCGTCCTTGAGAGAAGTGGGAGGGTCGTCGGAGATGCCCCGCTCTATGAGGGACGCGGTATCCGACACGTCGACGAGCCTGTCCGCGACGGACCTGAGCGCGCCGGGCTTGGCCCCTCGGAGGAGCCCCCTGATTGAAGGGAGCGCCTCCAGGCATGCCCGAATGGCAATCAGGTCGCGGGCGTTGGCGCTGCCGTGGATTGCGCGCGAGATCAGGCGCTCGAGATCGCGCACTCCGCCGAGCGACTCGGCCAGCTCGGACCTGAGCGGTAGACTCCTGACCAGCTCCTCGACGGCGTCATGCCGCGAGGAGATCGCGCCGACATCCATGAGGGGTTCTGTCAGCCACCTCTTCAGCGTCCTCGACCCCATCGGGGTGAGCGTGCGGTCCAGGACGGACAGGAGGGTGTTGTCCTGGGAACCGTCCCTCACGCTCCTCGTGACCTCCAGGTTCCTCATGGTGGCCTGGTCCAGGACGAGCTTGTCAGATGTGGAGAAGAACTTCGGGGGCGATAGAAAGCCGAGGTCCCTCTTCTGAGTCGTCTCGAGATACCTCAGCACGGCCCCCGCGCTGGAGACCGCGACGGGCCGGTCGGCCAGCCCCAGCCCGTCAAGAGACTGGAGCTTGAAATGCCTGCGGACCAGGGACTCCGCGGCTTCGCGTATGAACGTGAAATCCTCGATCCTGGTGACCCTGGTGTTGGAGTGTCCGAACTCCCCCACGAGGCTCTCGACATCGAAGCTCTCGGGGACGAGGACCTCACGGGGCATGTGCTGCGAGAACTCCGTAAGGACCTTCCCCTCCGCGTCCTCGCCGCAGATCTCGGTGGACATGAACTCGCCGGTTGAGATGTCGACGAACGAGAGCCCGTACTCGCCGTCCCGCTCCAAGAGGGACATCAGGTAGTTGTTCGACCTGCTGTCGAGCGCCGCGCTCTCGACGACGGTACCCGGGGTCACGATCCTCACGACCTCCCTGTCAACCAGACCCTTCGCGTTCCTGGGGTCCTCAACCTGCTCGCATATGGCCACCTTGTAGCCCTTGGTGAGCAGCTTCGGGAGGTACGAGTCCAACGCGTGCCAAGGTATCCCGCAGAGGGGGATGCGCTCCTTCTTGCCCCTGTCGCGGGAAGTCAGCGTTATCTCCAACTCCATCGACCCGATGACGGCGTCCTCCCCGAACATCTCGTAGAAGTCGCCCAGACGGAACAGGAGAAGACAGTCCCTGTGCTGGTCCTTGATGCGGAAGTACTGGTTCATCATCGGCGTGGACGCCTTTCCCACTGGACTGCTCCCCCTCTGCCCGAAAGACATGGAACCTGGTATTTCTACTTATGGCGCCTGACACTGACCGGATCAGGTCCGCCACTTTTTTACCGATGTATGCGATATCGATTGCAGAAGGGATGGACTGACCGCTTTGTCTGATAGTCCGAGGTTGCTAGTGTACACGGACGGGGCCGCGCGTGGGAACCCCGGGCCGGCGGCGATAGGGTACGCGATATTCGACCCGGACGGGGAATGTGTCGAACGCGACGGCAGGTACATCGGCGCGCACACGAACAACGAGGCGGAGTACGAGGCGCTCCTCTGGGCGATAGACAGGACGGCTAGACGGACGCGGGAACAGGTCAAGTTCCACTCTGACAGCGAGCTGATCGTGCATCAGGTCAACGGTGTCTACAAGGTGAAGAAGGAGCATCTGAGGGAGTACGTGGACAGCATCCAGCGAACGATAACGGGGTTCAGGTCTTTCAGGCTGGTGCACCTCCCGAGGGAGAACCCGAGGATTCAGCTGGTGGACGGCATCGTGAACAAGGTGCTCGACGACGAGGGAAGATGAGGGGTGAACCGATGGCAGCTTCCTCAACGAGGGACAGGGGCAAGTTCAAGGACGTTTCGCGATTGGACGACTTCGGCGTGGTGGACGACACGCGCACGCGGTACAAAGGGTACGCTGCGGCGGCTTCGAAGCTGAACCCGAGGGAACGAGCCGCGTGGTGGAGAGATGTGTTCCAGAGAGACCCCGAGATGCTGGAGTTCCTGAACGGCGACAGAAGATGAGTAGCCCCGGGAGGATTCGAAC